>NZ_JBQTHF010000061.1:0-40990 GCF_052390155.1 Actinokineospora sp.
GTGGGCGGTCCCCGGGGGGTGGGGGGGGCGCCCCCCGGCGGTGGGGCTGGCTTGGTGGGCGGGCCCCCACGGCGGGGCTCAGCCGGTGATCAGGCCGCAGGTGACGTTGGTGAACGACGCGGTGATGCCCGCGGCGCGGTCGGAGGCGAGGAACGCGGCGGTGTCGGCGACCTGGGCCAGGCGGGGGGCGCGGCGCAGGATGGCGGCGGCGCCGATCGCGTCGATGATGACCTGCGGGTCCATGCCGACGCCGTCGACGGCGCCGATCTTCTCGCGGGTGAGGGTCTCGGCGACGCCCGCGGTGTGGATGCCGACGACTCGGACGCCCGCGGGGCCGATCTCGGCGGCGAGGTAGCGCAGGAAGGTTTCGACGGCGGCGTCGATGACGCCGGTGTTGCCCATCAGCGGCCGGGCGCCGCCCGCGGAGCCGCTGGTGACGGTGAGGATGACCCCGCTGCCCTGGTTGGTCATGTGTCGCGCGGCGGCGCGGGCGGTGTGGAAGTTCGCCATGAGGCCGGTGGTGACGCCCTCGCCGAACTGCTCGTCGGTCATGTCGATGAGCGGGGTGCCCTGGGAGTCGCCGCGGTTGACCAGGTTCATCGACACGTCGAGGCTGCCGGACTTCTCGACGACGGCCAGGACGTGGTCGTTGACGGCGGCCGCGTCGAGGACGTCGAGGACGGCGACCTCGGCGGTGCCGCCCGCCGCGCGGATGTCGGCGGCGACGGCGTCGAGGGTGGTGTGGGTGCGGCCGACGAGGTGGACGGTGGCGCCCTCGGCCGCGAAGGTGCGCGCGACTCCCCCGCCGATTCCGCCGCCCGCGCCGTAGATGACCGCGACCTTGTTCTGCAGCAACATGGTTCCTCCTGTGGTTCGTGGTGACACCGGTATGACGGCCGCGCTCGCGAAAAGGAATCGGTGCGCTGCTCAGAGCGTCATGGGCAGTCCGAACGCGGGGAACAGGTCGGGGATGAACGAGGTGATCTCGGCGACCATGCCGTCCTCGACGCGCAGCACGTCGAGGACTTGGGCGCGGAACTCGGTGTCGCCGGGGCGGCGGACGTAGTTGGCGACGGCGGGCTGGCGGTTGGCGCGGGTGGGCACCGAGCGCCATTCGCCGAAGTAGTTCGGCGACGCGGGGTCGAACATCTCGATCATGCCCGCGACGAACGAGGTGCGGCCTGCGAACCACAGGTCGTTGGGCGGCATGGTGACGCGGACGTCCGCGCGCAGGATCTCGGCGAACGCGGTGGGTGTCGGGTCGTCGAGGACGGCCATGTAGCGGCGCAGGAGGTCACGTTCGGCGTCGTCGGGGTCGGCGGTGGGCGCCCATTCGGCGCGGCGTTCGGGTAGGTGCCGGCGCAGGGTGGGGCGGGCGCGTTGCAGGGCGCTCTTGACCGCGGCGACGGTGAGTTCGAGGTGGGTGGCGGTGTCGGTGGCGGACCAGCCGAGGACGTCGCGCAGGATCAGCACGGCGCGCTGGCGGGGCGGCAGGTACTGGATGGCGGCGAGGAAGGCCAGTTCGATGGTCTCCTTGGCGACGACCTGGTGGTCGGGGCCTGCCTCGGTGGCCGGGGGGTCGAGGAGCCGGTCGGGGTAGGGCTGCAGCCAGGGGATCGAGCGGGGCGGGGTGTCGCCGAGGCCGGGGTCGGCGGCGGTGGCGGGCATCGGGTAGTGGCCGGGGCTGCGCGGGTTGCGGTCGAGGTGGTCGAGGCAGGCGTTGGTGGCGATGCGGTAGAGCCAGGCGCGGAAGGTGGCGCGGCCCTGGTAGGTGTCGCGTTTGCGCCAGGCGCGCAGGAAGGTCTCCTGGACGAGGTCTTCGGAGTCTTCGAACGAGCCGAGCATGCGGTAGCAGTGGACCTGTAGTTCGCGGCGGTGGCGGGCGACGAGGTGCCCGAAGGCGGTTTCGTCGCCCGCGGTGGCGGCGGCCACGACGGGGTCGTCCTCGATGGTGCCTGCGGTCATGGGTGGGTCTCCATCCTGTCCGTGGGTCTCCATCCGGTGCGTGGGTCATCGTCTACGACGAGCCGCGGTTGTGGCGGGAATTGGTGATCGTGTCGGCGACGAGGTCGACGGCGCTGCGGCCGGGGTCGCGGGCGGCGGCGTTGTAGGTGCGGTTGGTGGTGTCGACGCTGGCGTGGCCGACGTCGGCCTGGACGGTGACCAGTTCGGCGCCGGCCTCGACGGCGGCGGTGACGTAGAAGTGACGCAGGGCGTGGGGGTGCAGGCGGTCGGCGACGGCGGCGAGGTCGGCGCCCGCGGCGGCGGCGATGCGGCGCAGTAGGGCCCACACGTCGTGGCGGCTCATCGGGGTGCCTGCGCGGGTGGCGATCAGGGAGCTGGTGCCCGAGCGGACCTGGCCCGCGCGGACGGGGCGGGTGTCGCCGGTGGTGCGGTCGCGCTGGTCGAGGTAGGTGTGCAGGGCGCGGTCGGCGAGGTCGGACAGGTAGACGATGCGCGGTTTGTCGCCCTTGCCCGGCACGCGCAGGGCGCGTCGGTCGCGGGTGGTGTGCAGGTCGGCGCGGGTGAGGTCGCACAGTTCGGACACCCGGACGCCGAGGGTGAACAGGGCGACCACGGCGGTGGCGCGGTGGGTGCCGAGCAGGTCGCGGCCGGGGCGCGGGGTCGCCGCGGCGTCGAGCAGGGCGCGGACCTGTCCGGGGGTGAGGGTGACGGTGCTGCTGGTGTCGTGGTCGGTGGCCACGGCGAGGCGTCTGCGGGACAGGGCGGCGGGGTTGGCGCGGACGATGCCGTCGTCGGCGAGGTGGCCGTAGAGGGCTTTGAGGGTGCCGAGCATGCGGTCGCGGGTGGCTTTGGCGGCGTCGTGGTCGGTGAGGTCGTCGAGCCATTCCTTGACGTGGGTGGTGCGCGCGGCGAGTGGGTCGAGGCCGCGGGCGCCGCACCAGCGGAACCAGTGCAGGTGTCGCAGCCTGCCCCTGCGGGCCGGTGGCGGTCGGTTCGTGCTGGTCGCGGCCGGTGCGGCGGGCAGCGCGAGGACCCGCCGATATGCCTCGACGGCCATCGGCCAGCCCTCGGGTGTCGCCGCCGGTGTCCGCCAGTGGTCGAGGTCGGCGGCGGACACCGGCAGGCCGAGGGATTCGGCGTACTTGTGCCGGGTGGCGCGGTTGGCGTAGCCGATCAGCCAGTCGGACACCAGGGCGAGCAGCCGCGCGGGGTCGTCGCTGCCCGGCCAGACGGACTCGGCCGGGCGGATCGCGGGCTCGGTCACTGCCACTCCCCTGTCACTGCCCCTGTCACTGCCCTGGTCGGTGTCACTGGTCCGCGACCAGTGTGCCGCCTTCGAGCAGGGTCTTCAGCGCGCAGAGGATCATGATCCAGCCGCCGCTGACGCCTTCGAGCATCTTGCTGTCCGGGCTGTCGAAGCCGTCGTGGGTGATGGTGAGCTTGATCCCCATCACCGCGATCTCGGCGGGCTCGATGTCGAAGGTGACCCGGGTCCGCTCGGTGCACGCCTGGGTGAACTCCTCGTCGGTGTCGAACAGCTCCCGGTGCATCGGTTGCAGGGTGTGCCAGGTGTAGGACAGGCGCTTGCCGGGCTCGGCCGCCAGGACGCGCTGGCCGAGTTCCTCGAACTCGCCGTCGGGGCTCATCTGCCACCGCACCGAGGACCCCACCTGCCAGTCCGAGTCGGGTCCCATGCCGCCCATGTAGATCGCGATGAACTCGGGTTCGGTCAGCGCCCGGTAGAGCTTCTCGGCGGTGGTCTGGATGTAGGTGACGTAGACGAACTCGGGCTTGCTCACGGGGTGTCCTTCCAGGGTCTGTTTGAGGTGGGAGAGCGCGGTCAGGCGGCTGTGCTCGTAGCGGCCGATCCAGCGGTCGGCGAGGTCGCGGATGGGCACCGGGTTGAGGTAGTGCAACTTCTCCCGGCCGTGCCGGACGGTGGTGACGAGGTGGGCGGCCGCCAGCACGGCGAGGTGCTTGCTCACCGCCTGCCTGCTCATCCGCAGGCCCTCGCACAGCTCCCGCAGGCTCTGCCCGTTGCGGGCGTTGAGCCGATCCAGCAGTCGTCTGCGGCTCGCGTCGGCGAGCGCCTTGAACACCGCGTCCATCGTGGCGCCAGAATAGGCAACTCTTTGGTTGCCTGTCTAGTCGACGTGCGGACTGGACAGTTTCCGGGGTGGGCAGTTCCCGATCCGGCTCGGACACGACTGGTCAGGCCCCGGCCGACCACTTCGGCGACGTTCCGATCGCCCGGCGGAGGTTACCAACGAAAGATCGGTTTCGTAGGTAACCTAAGTTGTAGTTATCAAGCTAAAACCTGAGTTAGCAGTTATACAACTTGTCGCTTAAGATCGTCGGCATGGAGACAGGGTCGAGTGAGCGAGGGCAGGCCGGTGAAACGGGCGCGTTGTGCGGGTTCAGCCGATGCCGGAAACCGCTCCCCCCGTCCGGGCCGCGCGGCGGCAGGCCCTACGAGTTCTGCCCCGACCGGCAGTGGCCGGGCAACGCCACCTGCAAGCAGCTCGCCGGGGCGGAGAACGCGCTGCGCACCGCGCTCGGCGCCGACCCCGGGCAGCTCGCGCTCGGCGGGTTCGCCACCGACGTCCGCGAGCACGTCGACCGGGCGCTACGGCCCGCCGCAGCGCTACAGGGAGTCCTGACGCAGGTGCTGGCCCGACTCGACGGGGAGGTGGCCGCCGTGCTCGCCGCGGTCGACGGAGCCGAGCGCGCCGCCGCCGCGGACCGGGGGCTGCGGGAACAGGCCGAGCGGCGGACCGTCGAGGCAGAGCACGCGGCCGCGCAGGCCCGCGACCAGGCCGCCGAACACGAGGCCGCCCGCCGCGACGCCGAACACGCCCGTGACGAGGCCATCGGCCGCGCCAAGGCGGCCGAACTCAAACAGGCCCGCGCCGAATCCCGCCGCGATGCCGAGCACGAGCGGGCCGAACAGGCCGAACACCGCGCCCGCGACGCCGCCGCGCGTCACCACACCGCGACCGAGGCCGCTGCCCAGGCCCGTCAGGACGCGGCCGCGGCCCGCACCGAACTCGCCGCCCTCGACCTTCGCCGCGCCGACGACCGCGCCACCGCCGACCGCGACCGCGACCTGGCCGCCACCGAGCTGGCCGCCGTCCGCGCCGAGGCCGCCACCGCGCTGACCGCGGCCCGAGCCGACGCCGACCGAGCCGCGGACCAGCACCGGATCGAACTCGACCGCGTCCGCGCCGCCGCCGACACCCGCCTGCACACCGCGACCCGCGAACACCGCGCCGCCCTCGGCGAACTCCACGAACGCCTCGGCGCCGCCCGCCACCATTCCGCAACCGCGGAGGCGGCCATGGCGGACCTGCGGGCCACCGCGGCGGCAGACGCGGCGGCCAGGGCGGAGCTGGCGGGCACCGTGGACCGGGTGCGGACCGCACTGTCGGCCCCTGACCCGCACGCCGCCGTCACCGCGGCACTGAACCCCGTCGACTGGGGGCTGTGACGGCCACCTGGGCGATCCCGCCGTCGGCAACTGCGAGAGCGAACCCCGCCGGGGCCGAGACGTACCGCGCCATGGGCCTACCCGCGCGGTCCAAGGGTCCGAAGGTCAGTACACCCTAGATCCAGCTGACGCTGATGTTGGCCGCCTCGCACACCTTCGCCGTCCGCGCGAACGCCTTGGCCAGGCCGTCCGCGTCGAAGTCGGCTTCCCGCCCGCCCGTGAGGTGGGCGTCCAGGATGGGCGCGCCCAGCTCGGAGATGACCTCCAGCGCGGCGACGAACTCGCGGGTCTGCGAGCCCCTGAGCTGGGTCTCGACCTCCTGGATGGTCTTGGGCAGCGCCGCGGCGAACGTGTCGAACCCGCCCGGGCCCGCGCCGCCCCGGGCGATGTCCTCCAGGCCGCGGTAGGTGTTGCCCATCCCCCGGACCAGGGTCTCGCAGAAGTACCGCTCGCCCGCGGTCAGGTTCAGGACCTGCGGCGGGTCGCCTCCTGGCCGGGTCGACGGGGCGGCCGCCTCGCCGCCGCAGCCCGCGGTGAGGATCAGGACCAGGGTCAGCGGCCCGGCGCGACGGATCACAGGTCGGTCACCGCGGGCGCGCGTTGGGCCCACCCCCAGCGTCGCCGCCGCCGATGAGGGCGTTACCCCCGCTCAGCCGAATAGCTGGGTGACTTTCTGGACCAGTTCGTAGACGCCGTAGGCGAAGGGCACGGCCACCCACGCCCAGACGCCCACCAGCAACCGCCTGCGGTTCATCGGGCCTCCTCCAGTGTCCGGTGGTGTCTGGTGTGCACGGGGCGGACCAGTTCGTTGGCGACGAAGCCCGCGGCCAGCAGCGCGATCATGATGAAGAACGACGTGGTGTAGAGGTCGGGCCCGGACTCCCCCGCGGCCTCCTGGTTGTCGGCGATCCGGTTGACGATCAGCGGGCCGAGCACGCCCGCGACCGACCACGCGGTGAGCAGCCTGCCGTGGATGGCGCCCACCTGGTAGGTGCCGAACAGGTCCTTGAGGTAGGCCGGGATGGTGGCGAATCCCGCACCGTAGAAGGACAGGATCAGCACGGTGCACACCACGAACAGCAGCTTGGAGCCGTTGGTGGTCAACGCGATCACCAGGTACAGCAGGGCGCCCGCGCCCAGGTAGAGCCGGTAGATCGTCTTGCGGCCGACGATGTCCGATGTGGACGACCAGACGAACCGGCCGATCATGTTCGACAGCGACAGCAGCGCGACGAACCCGGCGGCGGCGGCCGCGGTGATCGGGGCGGGGGTGTCGCGGAAGAAGTCCTGGATCATCGGCGACGCCTTCTCCAGGATGCCGATGCCCGCGGTGACGTTGAAGCACAGCACGACCCAGAGCAGCCAGAACTGCGGCGTGCGGATGGCGTCGTTCGCGGAGACATCGGCGGTGGTGATCATCGTTCGGCGGTGCGCGGCGCGCGGCGGCGCGCTCGCCGGGGCCCAGTCGTCTGGCGGTACGCGGACCAGCAGCACGCCCAGCGTCATGAACGCCGCGTAGACCACCCCGTGCACGGCGAAGGTCTGCGCGATGCCCGCGGTGTCCTTGCCGAAGGTCTCCAGCATCTGGCTCGACCAGGGCGAGGCGATCAGGGCGCCGCCGCCGAAGCCCATGATCGCAATGCCGGTGGCCATGCCGGGCCGGTCGGGGAACCACTTGATCAGCGTCGAGACCGGCGAGATGTAGCCGATGCCCAGCCCGATGCCGCCGAGGCCGCCGTAGCCGAGCACCACCAGCCAGAACTGTCCCGCGGCCACCCCGGCGGCGGCGACGAGGAACCCGCCGCAGAAGCAGATCAGCGAGACCAGCATCGCCCAACGCGGCCCGTTGCGTTCGACGCGGGTGCCGAACACCGCGGCGGACAGGCCCAACATCACGATGCCGAGTTGGAAGGGCAGTGCGCTCTGAGTGCCGGTGATGCCCAGCGCCGACTCCAGCGGCGGTTTGAACACGCTGTAGGCGTAGACCTGTCCGATCGCGAGGTGCACCGACAGCGCGGCGGGCGGGATCAGCCACCTGCTCCAGCCCGGCGGCGCGACGATGCGGTCGCGAGTCAGCAGTCCTGCGGCCATGGCCCCTCCCAGTGATTGCCGACTCAACCATAGTGGTGGGCAACCCACCTTCGCATGGCCAAAGTGGTGAATGACCGCCGGACCGGCCGCCGACGCCCGGGTGTGGGCCGCGGCGTTCCGCACCGTCTGGAGCCACGACCTCGCGGGCGGCGACAACGCTACGTCACCGGCCGCGCCCACCAGCTCTACGACCAGCGGCTCCCCGCGGGCACCGACCGCGCGACCGGGCAACCCACCGGCTACGCCCTGCACGCCGCCGAGCACCGCGCCCCGCCCGTCCTGTGCCCGCCGAACCGGATCTGGGTCGCGAAGATCGAGATCGCGGTCCTCGCGCAGGGCAGGCACCGGACCGCGGAGTCCGCTGTGCGCGCCGAGCTGAACTGGCTCGTGGCCGTAACGTAGGGCCACCGGCAGACGGACTAGGAAGTCGATCATGCTGGCCGTCCGCGACCGCCTGGAGGACTTTCGTGCCGAGTACCCCGTCGATCGACACCCTGATCGGCCACGACACGCACCCGCGGTCGGCCACCGTGATCGACTGCGCGGTCTACGTGGCAGGCGCGCGGCTGCCGGGCCACTGGACCCCCGCCGAAGCCCTCGACGAGGTGCGCCGCCGCGGCGCGGGCTTCGTCTGGATCGGGCTGTACGAACCCGACGCCGACCAGCTCGACGACCTCGCCGAGACCTACCGCCTGCACACCATGGCCGTCGGCGACGCGCTCAACGGGTCGCGGCGGCCCAAGCTCGACCGCTACGACGACACCCTGTTCACCGCGTTCAAGACCGTCGGCCACGTCACCCAGGACTCGGCGACCACCACCAAGGAGATCGTCGAGACCGGCGAGATCATGGTCTTCCTCGGCCGCGACTTCATCGTCACCGTCCGCCACCGCCAACACAGCGGCCTGCGCGGCTTACGCACCGACCTCGAAGCCACCCCCGCGCGGCTCGCGCTCGGCCCCGCCGCCGTGCTGCACGCCATCGCCGACCACGTCGTCAACGACTACCTGGCGGTCACCGACGCCGTCGAACACGACATCGACGAGGTCGAGGCGCTGGTGTTCGCCCCCGGCACCACCATCGGCGCCGAACAGATGTACCTGATCAAACGCGAGATCGTCGAACTGCGCCGCGCGGTGACCCCGCTGGCCAAGCCGCTGCGCGCGCTCGCCGAAACCGACGCCCCGCTGGTCCCGCCCCAGATGCGCGCCCACTTCCACGCCGTGGACGACCACCTCGCCACCGTCGCCGAACGCATCACCGGATTCGACGAGATCCTGACCACCCTGCTCAACGCCACCCTCGCCAAGGTCACGCTGCAGCAGAACAACGACATGCGCAAGATCACCGCCTGGGCCGCCATGATCACCGTCCCCACCATGGTCGTCGGCGTCTACGGCATGAACTTCGACCAGATGCCGGAACTGCGCTGGAAGTACGGCTACCCGTTCGTCGTCGCCGTCATTCTGTTCGCCTGCCTGGTGCTCCACCGCACCTTCAAACGCAACAAATGGCTCTGAGCGCCGCCGAGGTCGTCGCGGTTCCGCCACTGCGGGCGGTTGCGGCTTCACCACAGGAGTTCGCCGTGGACGACCTCGCCCGCCACCGCCGTGGCGCGGACCGACAAGTCCGCGGGCGCGGCCGAGCGCGGATCACCGTCGAGCACCACGAGATCCGCGTGCTTGCCCGCCTCGATCGACCCCAGCTCGCGCTCCCACCCGCACACGTACGCCGCCTCAGCCGTGTACGCCCGCAGCGCCTCATCCGCCGTGATCGCCTCCGCCGGGCCTATCACCCGACCCGACCGCGATCGCCGGTCGATCATGAACTGCATCGCGCGCAGCGGCGCACCCACCGTCACCGGCCGGTCCGAACTGCCCGCCAACCGCACCCCGTGGTCGAGGAACCCGCGCCCCCGATACAGCCACGGCGCCCGCCGCGGGCCCATGATCTCGGCGTAGTCGTCGCCGAAGGACCACAGGAACGTGGGCTGCACAACCGCCGCCACGCCCAGCTCGGCGAACCGCGGCACCTGGTCGGGCCGCACCAGCCCGGCGTGCTCGACGCGGTGCCTGCCCGCGTGGCCGGGGAACTCCCGCTGCGCCGCCGCGATCCCGTCGAGGGCGACGTCGACCCCGCGGTCGCCGATCGCGTGCACCGCGAGCTGCCAGCCCGCCCGGTGCCCGTCCCGGATCACCGCGTGCAGCGCCGCCTCGTCCGCGTACAGCGCCCCGGCGTGGGACTCCCCCACATACGGCTCGGTCAACGCCGCCGTGCGGGCCATCATGCCGCCGTCGGTGAAAATCTTCAGCGCGCCCAGCGACAGCCAGTCGCCGCCGAAACCGGTCCGCAGCCCCAGATCCATCGCCCGCGGGGTGTCGTCGCCCGGATGCGCGCCCAGGTCGCGCAGCAGATCGCCCGCCACCATCAGCCGGACCCGCAGCGGCAGCCTGCCCTCGCGCTCCGCCTGCTGATACGCGGCCACCTCGATCGGGCTGTGCCGGATGAGGCCGCCACCGACCCCCGCCTCCGCGCACGCCGTGACCCCCTCGGCCAGACACTGCCGCCCCGCCCGCTCGATCGCGTCGACCAACTCCGCGCGCGAGTACGGCTGGCGCAGCGTCCGGGCGGCCGCCGTGCCAGCCTCCACCAGCACGCCGTCGCGGTGCTCCGTCCCCGCGGGCAGCAGCGCCAAGACGGTCGAGTCGACCACGCACGCGTGCCCGGAGTCGTGCAGCACCAACACTTTCCGGCCCGCCGACACCGAGTCCAGCTCGGCCGCGGTCAGGTGCCTGCCCAGCCGCCGCTGGTCGTAGCCGACCACGTCGACCCACTCCCCCGCGGGTCGCGCCGCCGCGGCCCGGGCGACCTCCGCCAGCACCCCCGCCACCGTCCGCTCGCCTGCGACACTCGCCGCCGCGGCCGCGATGCCGGTCCACGCCAGATGCACGTGGGCGTCGACGAACCCCGGCAGCACCACCGCACCACCCAGGTCCACGGTGCGGCGCGCGGGCAGCGCCGCCACCGCGTCGTCCACCCCGACGATCCGGCCCCGCCAGATCCCGATCCGGCTCGCGGCGGGCCGCGCGGGGTCCATGGTGACGACGGAAGCGTTGACCAGCAGCAGATCCAGCACGCCACGACCCTATGCCCGCGGTTCCCGGTGCGGCGCACCAACCGATTCGGGCCGGCGAACGAATACCCACCGTGGTCACCCGACGTTCCGCCCTGCGCGGCCTCGCCGCACTCGGCATCGCCGCTGTCGCCGCCGCGTGCGCGACCCCCGGCCCCACCAACGTCACCGCCGCGAAACGGCTCGACTACGGCACCCACCCCAGCCAGTTCGGCGAACTGACCCTGCCGACCGATGGCGCACCCCGCGGCGTCGCACTGCTCCTGCACGGCGGCTTCTGGCGCCGGTCCTACGGCCTCGAACTCGCCCGCCCACTAGCGAAAGACCTCGCCGCCGCGGGAATCGCCGCGTGGAACGTCGAATACCGGCGAACCGGCGAAGGCGGCGGCTGGCCCGCCACCCTGGACGACGTCGCCGCGGCCCTCCGCCTGCTCGCCGGGCCCGGCCAAGAGGCCGCGGGCGGCCGCCTCGACCTCGACCGCGTAGTCGCGATCGGCCACTCCGCGGGCGGCCACCTGGCCTGCCGACTCGCCGCCGAACCGGACGTCCGACTGCGCGGCGTCGTCAGCCAGGCAGGCGTCCTCGACCTCGTCCGCGCCGCCGAGTTGGACCTGGGCGGCGGCGCGGTACCCGAGTTCCTCGGCGGCACACCCGCCACGGCCACCGCGCGGTACGCCGAGGCATCCCCGATGGCGCACCTGCCGATGACCGTCCCCGTCATCTGCGTCCACGGCACCCGCGACGACATCGTGCCGATGGACCAGAGCACCCGGTTCGCCGACGCGGCGGGCGCCGAACTCGTCACCGTCCCGGGCGATCACTTCGTGCTCATCGACCCCGCCACCGAAGCCTGGCGTACCTGCCGAGCCGCCGTCGATCGCCTGCTCACCTGACCAGCCCGCCCCAGCGCACCTCCTGCCCTGGCCGTGCCCCGACTCGACCCGGGCCAACATGCAGTCGGCAAGTCCCCTCCCCTCTCCAGCGGTTTTGGTCAGTGCCAACGCTTCCCCTTCTTGAATCATCCTCCATTATCTTGATAGTGGATAGTGGATAGTAAGATTGTAAGCCCGCGGTGCGGCGGTCCTCGTTGCCGGAGAGGTTGATCAGGTCGGCCTCAATTGCGCCGTGGGCGACGCTCATCAGCCTGGAGGCACGGAGCGTGCTGGATCTGCCCAGGGGCATGTAATCCGCAATGCTGTGCATGTGAGTAGTCCTGCCATCGCCGCTGGACGGCGACACTCGTTGGGGCTGTGTGCCGACGGCACCGTGGTTGCGGCCGGCACGGGGACATCTGGTGAGTGTCGAGTCGAAGACTGGGTCCATGTGGTCGCCGTGGCGGCGGGCAACGTGCATACCGCGTCGAATACTGGACGGTCGCACAGCGTCGGCCTCCGCGCGGACGGCACGGTGATGGCAGTGGGCTGGAACGGTGACGGGCAGTGTGACGTCGCGTCATGGCGCGACGTCACCCTTGTCGCCGCGGGTTGGCGCCGCACCTTGGGGCTGGTTGGTGACGGCACCGTGGTGGCTGCGGGACGGCTCCGCGAGGGGGCCTGCAACGTGAGCCAATGGCGTGAGATTGTCGCGTTGACTTGTGGCGACTGGCATTCGGTGGGCCTCAGAGCCAACGGGACTACCGTTGCCGTGGGCAACGATCGCCGTGGGCAGTGCGCGGTCGACACGTGGCGTGACGTTGCCGCCGTCGCCGCCGGCTACCTTCACACGGTCGGCCTCACCAACGACGGACGCGCCGTTGCGGTCGGGGATCAATCGGCGGGCGCCTGTGACGTCAGTGCTTGGAGAGACGTTGTGGCAGTGGCGGCTGGGAGCTACCACACCGTCGGCGTCACCGCGGCCGGCCGAGTCGTGGCCGTGGGCAGCAACGATTCCGGCCAGCGCGACGTAGCCGACTGGCGCGAGATCGTCGCGGTGGCGGCCGGATCCACCCACACTCTCGGACTACGCGCAGACGGAACGGTCGTCGCCGCCGGAAACAACGAGCACGGTCAATGCGACATCACCGGCTGGGACGCGATCCGGTCGCCTAACTAGATACCGCACGGAGGTGCTGCTGGTCCCGGGCCAACATCCTCATCCCGCGATGCGCGCGTTTTCCGCTGCGGTCACAAGGGTCGCCGCGCCGGCGGACCAGGTCAGCGTGGCGCGTCATCGAGTGCCCGTCCAAGCGTCCAGCGGGAAACGCCCAGCTTGGCCGCGACGGCAGACTGGGTTTGTCCGGCACGAATCCCAGCCACGGCAGCATGCACAGCGCCACTGCCAGGCCCAGCCGGTCCGCCGGACCCCGGCCCCGACCGGGGTCCACGAAGGCTAGTTCCTCGTCCGCGGCTAACCGGAAGCGTGGACACGTGGGCGCGGGAACAAGGCCAGGAACCGTTCCGCGACCTGGCCATCGCCCTCGACACGCACGATCCCGCGGCTTGTCGCGTCGGCGAGTGGGCGGCCGCCGAACACCAGGGAGCGGAAGGTCGCGGCGTCGGTGTCGATGACGGTGTCCGAGCGGTCCGCGGAACCCCGAACCAGCTCGACAACTCCGTCGGCCACCTCTGCGCGGAATCGGGTGCCGTCGAGCCGCAGGTCGACCGTGGCGCGCAGGTCGCCCGCGGCGGCCGGGTCGAAGGTGGTCTTCAGCGCGAGCAGCAGCGCGCCCAGGCCGAGGTCGCCCGACGACGTGATCGGGGCCCTGCTCCCCCACCGGCCGAGCTGGACCAGGACCGGTTCGAGGTCGCGGCCGCGCTCGGTCAGCTCGTACACCCAGACCCCGGCGGGCGGCTCCAGCCGCGTGCGGCGCACCACGCCCGCCGCCGTCAGCTCGGACAGGCGATGCGACAGCACGTTCTGGCTCGCTGTGGGCAGGCCGAGGCGCAGGTCGGTGAACCGTTTCGGGCCGAACAGCAGTTCGCGCACCACCAGCAGCGACCACCGCTCCCCCACCAGGTCGAGGGCTCGGGCGACCCCGCACGGGTCGTCATAGCTGCGGGTTCCAGACATGCCGCCAGCATACAGTCCCTATTCAGGACTAGTAAGTGCTACTTTAGGACTACTAGTTCCGAGGAGGCAGCATGAAGCTCGAAGAGACCGCGATGACACTGCCCCAGGGCGACGTCGGCCTACTGGACACCGACGTCGCACGGCACCTGCTCGCCTCCACCGAGCTGGCCCGGCTCGCCTATGTGGCCGCCGACGGCACGCCACGGGTGTTCCCGATGCTGTTCCACTGGACGGGGTCCGAGATGGTGTTCAGCACCTTCGCGGGCGCGAACAAGATCACCGCCCTGCGCGCCCGACCGGACGTGGCCATCTCCATCGACTCGGCGGCGCCCCCGCCCGAGGTGCTGCTGATCCGCGGCCGCGCCGTGGTCACCGACATCGACGGGATCGTCCCCGAATATCTGGCCGCCCACCGCCGCTACGGCGGCGACGAACAGGCGGCCGCCGCGGCCGAGATCGACCACCCCGACCTGCGGATGGCCCGGATCGCCGTCCGGCCCGCGTGGGTCGGCGTGCTGGACTTCCAGAGCAGATTCCCCGGCGGCCGCACCGCCGCCGACTTCGAGCGCCGGGGCCGGGGCTGACATGGCGACCTACGTGCTGATCCACGGCGCCGGGTCCGATGCCTGGTACTGGCATCTCGTGGTCCCCGAACTCCAGGCCAGGGGCCATGACGTGGTGGTGCCGGAGCTGCCGTGCGCCGACGACTCCGCCGGGCTGGCCGAATACGCCGACACCGTCGTGGCGGCCATCGGCGACCGCACCGACCTCATCGTGGTTGCCCAGTCGATGGCCGGGTTCACCGCGCCGATGGTGTGCGACCGGGTCCCGGTCGACCTGCTGGTGCTGCTCGCGGCGATGGTCCCCGCCCCAGGCGAGACGGCCGGCGAGTGGTGGGCCGCCACCGGGCAGGACGAGGCCCAGCGCGCGCAGGACGAGCGCGACGGCCGCCCGACCGGCGGCGACTTCGACCCCGTGGCCATGTTCCTGCACGACGTCCCGCCGGAGCTGGTGGCCGAGCTGATGGCGAGAGGCGGCGGCGACCAGTCCGACACCCCGTTCGGCGACCCGTGGCCGCTGTCCGCATGGCCCGACGTGCCGACCAGGTTCCTGCTGTGCCGCGACGACCGCCTCTTGCCCGCCGACTTCCAGCGCCGCGTCGTCCGCGACCGCCTCGGCATCACCCCCGACGAGATGGCAGGCGGCCACCTGCCCGCGCTGGGCCGCCCGCGCGACCTGATCGACCGGCTGGAGGCGTACCGGGAGGAGCTGGTTCGCGGGTGACCGGGAGGATGTGCGGGTGAAGTGGATCCGCGCGCTGCACCACCTGGAGACCCTGGCGCACACCTGTGCCGACATGGCCACCCGCCCCCGCACGATCTTCCCGCTGCGGGTCACGCGACTCTGGGCCGCCGGGGACATCCTCGGACCGGTCCGCGACGTCGACCGGATCACTGTCGCGCTCGTGGTGGACCTGCCCGTCGATGAAGTCCCTTGGCTCACCGAACCGCACGGCTCCCAGCACTGGGCGCAGGCCGCGCGACTGCCCCAGTCCCCCATCACCGTGCGGTGGCGTTCGGCGCACGCGCCGGTGTGGAACCACGCCCTGGACCGGCCCGCCCTGATCTGGGACGTCGAGACGGGGGTCGCGGAGGCCACCCTGCTCGCCATCACCGACGGTGTCGCCGAGACGGTTCGGCCTGCCGCGCCATCGGCGGCCGAACACCGCGCCCGCCTCGACGACGAGCTGGCGGTGAGTCTGCGCGCCCTGCGCACCCGCACCGCCACCTACGCCGACCGCCGCTGGGGCCCGGGCAAACTCGAACCCGTCGCCGACGCCCTGTGGCGGGCAGGCGAGGGCTACCTGGACCTGCTCGACGCGACCGGACGGTAACGGTCCTCCCCGAAGCGACCTCGGCGGCCGACCTGAACAATGCCGCCCTCCCCATCAGGGCTGTTGTTTCGTTACTGCCCAGGCAAGGCGCGCTCTTCCAGCTCCGCCGACAACATCCCATTATCCTGATAGTGAATAGTGATTAGTGGAGATATAGTAATGAGCGACGGGGGGAGAAGGGGAACGAAGAGGAAGGGACGGCAGGCCGGGATCACGAATCGAGGCGAGGTGGCCGCGATGATCACCTGGTCGGCTGCGGCTAGGGTGCGGTGACTGCCCGCACAGCCCCGGCACGGGCTCGCAATCACGGGAGATCACTCACGTTGTCAGGCAATCGCGAACCCGCCGCCAAGCTGCGAGCCGACTGCGCGAACTGCTTCGCGCTGTGCTGTGTCGTGCCCGCCTTCGCGGTCTCCGCGGACTTCGCGATCGACAAACCCGCCGGCCGGGCTTGTCCGAACCTGCGATCGGACTTCCGCTGCGGCATCCACTCGGAGCTGCCGCGGCGTGGCTTCACCGGATGCACCGTCTACGACTGCTTCGGCGCGGGCCAGCAGATCTCCCAGGTCACCTTCGGCGGACACGACTGGCGGACGGCGCCGCACACCGCGAAGTCGATGTTCGAGGCGTTCCCGATCATGCGCGGGCTGCACGAGCTCCTCTGGTACCTCACCGAGGCGCTGACGCTCCCCCAGGCCCACCCCCTGCACGGCGAACTCGGCCAGGCGCTCGACGAGACCGAGCGTCACACGCGCGACAGCCCGGACGCGCTCAAGGCCCTCGACCTGGCCACCCATCGACACGAGGTCAGTGCGTTGCTGCTGCGCGTGAGCGAACTCGTGCGGGCAGGCGTCCGGCGCAAACCGAAGGACCGTCGGGGCGCCGATCTCATCGGGGCCGACCTGAGGGGCGCCGATCTGCGGGCCGCGAACCTGCGCGGGGCCTACCTCATCGGCGCCGACCTGCGCGGGGCTGACCTACGCGGGGCCGACGTCATCGGTGCCGATTTCCGGGATGCCGACCTCGGCGGCGCCGACCTCACCGGCGCCCTCTTCCTCATCCAGTCCCAGCTCGACGCGGCGAAGGGGGACGGCGCCACGAAGGTGCCGCCGTCGCTCAGCCGCCCGACCCGGTGGTTGAGCGGCCCTGACTGAGGGTGGCCACGGCTCGGCGGACGGCCGGGTGGGCGAACAGCTCGGCCACGGTCACGGGCAGCGGGATGCGCCAGTTCGGGTACTCGTCCTGGGTGCCGGGCAGGTTGGGCTGGCGCAGCTCCCCCACCAGGTCCGTCGGGGCGGCGAACACCACGGCGCACGGTGTCCGGGCGAGCAGGGCGTGCAGCGCGGCGACGACGTCGGGTGCGGGGGCGTCCGGCTCGACCAGGCCCTCGCGGACCAGCAGCTCGATGATCGCGGTTCGCTCCGTCGAGGCGCGGCGGGCCTCCTCGGCGGGGTCGGTCAGCAGGCCGAGGTCGGCGCGGACGCGGACGTGTTCGCCCGCGAGGAACCCGGACGCGGTGGGCAGGTCGTGGGTGGAGACGCTGGCGGCGGCGGTCTCGGGCCACAGCTTCGGCGGCAGCGAGCGGCCCTCGGCGTCGCGCTGGAACCAGGCGACGGCGCAGCTCAGCATGCCGCGTTCGCGCAGGGTCTCGGTGACGTCCTCGGGCACGGTGCCGAGGTCCTCGCCGATCACCACGGCACCCGCGCGGTGGGCTTCCAGCGCGAGCACGCCGACCATCGCCTCGGCGTCGTAGTGCACGTAGGTGCCGCGGTCCGGTGGCTCGCCCGGCGGGATCCACCACAGCCGCCACAGCCCGGCGACGTGGTCGACGCGGATGCCGTCGCCGTGGGCGAGGACGGCGCGGATCATGTCGCGGAACGGCGTGTACCCGTGAACGGCGAGCCGGTCGGGGCGGAACGGCGGCAGCCGCCAGTCCTGGCCGCGGGGGCTGAACGCGTCCGGTGGCGCGCCGACGGTGACCGCGGAGGCGAGCACGTCGCGCAGTGACCACGCGTCGGCGCCGCCCGGGTCGACGCCGACGGTCAGGTCGTGCACGATGCCCACGGCCATCCCGGCGGCGGCCCGGTGTACGTCGGCGAGCTGGGCCGCGCACTGCTGCTGTACCCAGGCGTGGAAGGCGACCCGGTCGGCGAGCTCGCGGCGGGCGGCGACCACTTCGGGGGCGGCCGGGTGGCGCAGGGCCGCGGGCCAGGTGCGCCAGTCGGCGCCGTGGCGCTCGGCGAGCGCGCAGAAGGTGGCGAAGTCGGCGAGTGCGGGGTCGAGCGCGTCGAGGTTCATGGGTGGGGCGAGCAGGCGCAGGGCGGCGGACTTGGCCAGCCAGACGTCGTCGTGGTCGATCAGGTCGAGGCGTCCGGGTGCGAGGTCGAGCACGCGGCGGCGGGTGTCGTCGTCGGCGGCGTGGAAGGCGGGGGTGTCGGTGACCGACAGGTGCAGGGCGTTGAGGAACCGGCGCGACGACGGCGAGTACGGCGAGCGCTGCACCGGGTGCACGGGGGTGGTGGCCGCGACCGGGCTGACCAGCACGGCACCGGCGTCGTCGCGGGCGGCGGCGTCGACGAACGCGCGCAGGTCGGCGAAGTCGCCGATGCCCCAGGACCCGGGCGTATGCAGCGCGTAGAGCTGGGTCATCCAGCCCCAGGTGCGCGGGACGGGTGGCAGCGCGGCGGGCGCGACCGCGAGCGGGGTTTCCGTGTGGCCGACGCGCAGCCGGTGCCAGCCCAGGGGCAGGTCGGCGGGCAGCGCGCCGTCGACGGCGATAGTGCCGCCGTCCTCCAGCACCACTTCGCCGCGGCCGATGTCGACCCGCCTGCCCTGGCGCACGACGGTCGGGGTGGCCGCGCCGCGCGGGACCCGGTGCAGAGAGTCGCGGACCTCACTCGGGGTGGCCGCGGCGACGCCGAGTTGGGCGAGCACGGCGATGATCACCTCGGGGTCGACGGCGACCTGCTCGCGGTCGCCGTTCTGGTAGCCGACGGCGACGCCGTGCGCGGCCGCGAGTTCCGCCAGTTGATCGTCCACTGAGGACCGTTTCGCCGTGCTCACAGCGGACAACCCTAGCCGCCTGCCTCGGCGGCGCGGACCAGGCCGCGGGCCATCAGGCCGAACACGACGTCGTGCGCGGGCTTCTGGGCGTACCAGTAGAGCTTGCCCGCCAGGCCGGTGGGTACGAACGTGACGGTCTGGCGGTAGCTGCTCTCCCCCGCGCGCTCCCCCGGCGCGGCCTGCATCTCCAGCCAGGCGGTGCCGGGCAGCCGCAGATCGGCGCGGAGCAGGAGCACGCCGTCGTCGTCGTGGCGGTCGATGACGGTCCAGGAGTCCACCGTGTCGCCCGCGGCGAGGTCGTCGGGTCGGCCTCGGTGCAGGCCGACGCCGCCGACGAGGTGGTCGAGGGCGCCGCGCAGGGTCCAGGCGCCGGGCATGGTGTGCCAGCCGCCCGCGCCGCCGATGTCGGTGATCACCCGCCACAGTTCGGCGGTGCCGGTGCGCACGCGCAGCACCTTGCGGTCGCGGACCAGGCCGTCGGCGTTCTCGGGCGGGCCGACCGGCACGGGGTCGCCCAGGGCGGCGCGGATCGCGCGGTCGGTCGGTGTCGCGCCGCCGGGTGGCGGGGGCAGAACGTTGTCGGTATCACCGTCGGGCGCGAGGTCGTGGCGCAGCGAGTCGAGCAGCGCGCGCACGAGTGTGGTGGACAGCGGGGTCATCGCGGCGACGGCGGCCGACGCGGTGCCCGTCGATACGGCGGTGACCGGCACGGGGAGTCGCCACGGGAGTCCGGCGACGCGCGCGTACCGCTGGACCAGCTCCAGGTAGGTCAGGGTGTCGGGCCCGGCGATGTCGCCGATCATGTTCACCGGCTCGTCGGACGCGGCCTTGAGCAGGTGGTACAGCACGTCGGCGATCGCGATGGGCCTGCTCCGGTTGTCCATCCACGACGGCCGCAGCAGGACGGGTCCGCTGCGCGCGGCGCGGCCGAGCAGTTCGAAGCTGGCCGAGCCTCGGCCGATGATCATCGACGCCTGTAGCACCAGGGCGGGGGTCGGCGCGGCGAGGAACGTGTCGCCGACGGCGGCGCGGGAGGCCAGGTGTTCCGACGCCGGGCCGTCGGTCGGGCGCGGGCCGCCGAGGTAGATCAGTTGCCGCACGCCTGCTCGCGCGGCGGCGTCGGCCACGGCGTGGGCGATCCGGTCGTCCGCGGCGGCGAAGTCCGCCCCCGCCATGGAGTGCACCAGGTGGTAGACGACGTCCACTTCGGACAGTGCGGCGGCCAGGGCGGGCGCGTCGAGCACGTCGGCGCGGATGGCGTCGACGCCATCGGGCAGCGTGGCGGGGTCGAGCGAGCGGGCCAGGGCGCGGACCCGGTGGCCGCCCGCGTGCAGGGCGCCGACCAGTAGGGAACCGACGTAGCCGCTGGCTCCGACGACGAGACAGCAGGCCACGGTGGTGGTCCTCTCGGTTGACGACTGCCCCACTATCGCAGTGGCCGCTGTCCGCCGCCGGTTACTCGTCGATGAGCGCGGTGAGCCCGCTGTAGCCGATGTCGTGCAGCCGGGTGCCCGAGGTGGCGAAGTAGCTCGCGTCCGCGCGCACGCCCAGGCCGTCGACCATCCGGTTCATGAAGTTGAACAGCGCGCAGACCAGCACCGCGTCGTGCAGGGCTTTCTCGTCCCAGCCCGCGTCGAACACCGCTTGGGCGTCGGCCGCGGTGACCCGCGACGGTGTGCGGGTGAGTGTGCCGACGTAGCGCAGCACGGCTTTGAGCTTGTCGTCGATCGGGGCGGTGTCGAGGTCGGCGACGGCGGCGGCGAGCAGGCCCGGGGGCACGCCGAACGCCTCGGCGGTGGCGGTGTGCACGCCGTGGCAGTAGTCGCAGGCGTTGACGCCGGAGACGTAGGCGGCGATCAGTTCGCGCTCGGCGAGGGTGAACGGCGACGACCCGCGCATGACCAGCTCGTGGTAGTCGATCAGCGGCTTCGCGGTCTCCGGGTAGGTGCGGAAGACCTGCAGGAGCACGGCGTCCGCGGGCAGTGACTTCAGGTAGGGCACGGGTCCTCCAAGGTCAGGGCGCGGACTCGACCTGCCGGTCGACGTCGGCGCGGCGCAGCCTGCAGGCGGTGAGGTAGACCCGGGTCGCGGGTCCGGTGTCGCCGATGTCGGCCCCGGCGACCAGGGCGTAGGTCTTGGTCCACGCCTGGCGGACCGCGGCCGAGGTGGTCGGGTGCGGGTCGGCCTCGGCCAGCGCGGCGCGGACCGACCGCCAGCGGTGCGCGCCCGCGGCGACGGCCGCCTCGATCGTCAGCCGGGCGCCGAGGTCGTGGCGGAGTTGGTCGACCAGCGTCGTGACGCGGCCGAGGTCGTCGGCGAGGCTGGCCATGCCGAGCCCGGCCAGCAGCCGCTCGGCGTCGAGGCCGAGCAGGATCACGCCGACCTCGGTCGAGGCCGAGTCGTCCACCGCGGGCAGGTCGAAGCGGGTGTCGAAGTCGGTGTCAGACAAGGGCCCCCACCGCCGTTCGGTCCAGAGTGGACGGTGCGCCCAGGTGGGCGGCGACGGTCGCGGCCACCCGGGCGGTGGCGACCCGGTGGCCGTCGATGTTGCGGGCGGCCGGGCCGAGCACCATGCACGCGGCGGCGCCGACGGCGAGCACCCGCGGCGCGCGGGTGTAGGCCAGGGTGCGCTCGTCCAGGTCGGGCCAGCCGTCGCGGGCGCCGATGATGGCGTCGGGCAGCAGGCCCGTGCCGATCGACGGGGTGGTGCCGAGGCAGAGCACCACGTGGTCTCCCCGGACGCGGGTGCCGTCGACCAGTCCGACGCCCGCCGCGGACACGTCGGCGATCTCCCGGCCCCGGTGCACGACGAGCCTGCCGTCGGCCTCGGCCGCGCGCAGCAGCGGCCGGAACTCGAACATCACCGACGCCCGCCGGTGGCGGCCCATCAGCGCGAGCCGGTCCGCCCAGGACGCCCCGTCGAAGCGGGCGCGGCCCTCGGCGCGGAAGAACGACGCGTTGACGTCCGCGCACTGGTAGCGCTCCTCGACCTCCCGGACGACCCAGTGCACGCGGCGCCGGTCGGAGAGCGCGTTCGCGATGACGTGCGCGGCGCTGAGCCCGGCGCCGACGACGACCACCGAGCGGGCGTCCGGCGGGACCGGTTCGTCCCAGTAGCCCACTGACGCCGACCCACCCCATGGCGCGCTTGTGCGTTCCTCGCCCAGGCAGAGCACGGCGAACCGGGCCGTCACGGTGCCGCGGTCGGTGTGCACCCGCACCGCGTCGGCCCCGGGGTGCAGCTCCCGCACGGTCGCCTGGTGGGTTCGGGTGTCGACGCCGTGCACGGCCGCGATGTGGCGGCAGTACGCCTCGAACACGTCGACCGGCACCACCGACCGGTGGCCCGCCTGCGCCATCCTGATCTCGCGGCGCTCCACCGGGGTCAGCCGCGACCAGTGCAGCCGCGCGAAGTCGGCCAGCTCGCAGTCGCGGTAGCCCTCGACCCCGGGGTGGTGCTCGTACGGCGAGCGCAGCACGCGCTGGCGCAGCCCGTCGACCCGGTCGAAGAACCGGCCGCACGGGCGGTCGGCGCGGTCGAGCAGGACCACGTCGCGCACGTCGAGGTGCCACAGCGCCGAGGCCACCGCCAGGCCGGCCGGTCCGGCGCCGACGATCACCACGTCGGCGCGGGCGGGCGGTCCCGCGACGGGTACGGCGGTGCCCATCGGCGGCGGCCAGTCGCGACCCCGCGGCGAGTCCAGCAGGTGCGGCTCGGGCAGGAAAGTGGTGATCAACGGCGCCCCAGGTGTGTGCACGCGCCTGCTGAGGCCGGGCGGGATCGCCCGGCCTCGGCAGGCACTGGTCGGGAGGGCTCGGGTCAGCCGATCACGGTGACCGGCACGATCATCTCGATCATCGGCCGCTGCGGCATGCCGTCGGCGATCATGCGCTCCAGGGCCGCGGCGGTCTGTTCCGGGCTGTCGGTGGCCACCGCGCAGTAGCGGGAGTGCGCGTAGGTGGGCCTGCGCGTCGAGCACTCCAGGTCGAACACCTTGAGCACCGCCTCGCCGGGGCGCACCTCGCCGTCGTGGAAGGTCAGGCGGCGCAGGTCGGGGGTGAGGAAGGTGCGGGCGAACTGGCGGGAGAGGATCATCGTCTCGTCGCTGTCCACGAAGTGCGAGTCGTCGTCCGTGGTGACCTGCATGGCGACCCAGGTCTGGTCGGTCAGGTTCGTCTCGGACTTGATCACCTGCCAGCGGCCGGGCTCGGGCAGGTTGATGCACATCGACACGTCGTGGTCGATGGCATCGACCGCGCCGGAGATCATCAGCACCCGGCGGCGCACGTCGGCGACCGCCGCCATCTGGATATCGCGGGCCCGCACCCGGCTGGAGACGTCCAGCCCGGGGATGTCCAATGACGACACCGTTCCTCCTCGAAATGCCTGACGACAAAGAACTTCCGACAACATCGGCGCTGCGATCGCGTGGCCAGGCTGGCACACCGCCGACCCAACCTCAATGGTCCGCGAACCGGTTGGGCTGATCGGCGGATCAGGCCGCGTCCGCGTCCAGGTCCGGCGCCTCCGCCGGGGTGCCGATGTAGAGCACGCCGAACGCGCCCACGTCCCGGAAACAGACCTTGACCACCAGGTTGTCCCGGACCAGCACGAAGAACTCCCCGGTCCGCTGCACGTCGTCGAGCACCTTGTAGGACCGGAACACCGAACCATCCGAGATCGCGAACAACGCCTTGTAAAGCGCGTTCTTCTCGACCTGCCCCGCCTTGTCCGCCCATTCCTCCAGCCGCGCGAATCCCAAGTTCAGCCGGAGCCTGCTATGTCCCTGGCTCACTGTCCCGTGCCTCCAGTGCGGCGATCACGTCCTCGATGTCCCGTGCCCTGCCGGGCCGTTCCCTGCCTGCCATCGCCAGGACGTAGTCGGGATCGCGCTCCATCCGCTCGGTCATGACCAGGCTCTCGATGAAGTGCTCGACCGCCGACATGTCGCCGGTGCGCTTCTGGTGGGCCAGGACGACGGCCAGCTTGCGCAGCCGTTCGAGCCGTCGGCGGGCGGGTAAGCGGGTCAGCGCCACGGTGATCTGGTCGGCGAGGCGGAGGCATTCGGTCCCGAACGGCTCGGCGCGCCAGGCGGTGGTCGTCGAAGGCATGCTTGTCTCCCGTCGCACGGTGGCTCACATACCGAGAAGTCTCCGCCGGTCGGCGTGGCACGGACCAGTGCGCCAGGCACGGGCCGGACCTGGTTTGCACACCCCGCCGGGACCGCACCGCACACAGGTCGGACATGAATTCCTCACGACCCGCGCGGCCGGGGCCCCGAACCGGCGGCAATATTTGCCTTGAGGCAAACATGGCATATGCTGGCGGCACCTTCTTCCCCAGAACCGAGGCCGACATGAGTGCTCCCGCACGCACGGGCATTCCCGCACCTCGCCCCGCCGGTGCGCTCGACCCGCACGGCGCCGGGGTCCAGGTGCAGCCGATCGGCCGCTGGGCGGCGATCGCCCGGGTCCGCGGCGAGATCGACCTCCACACCACCTCGGCCGTGCGCGGGCGGATCATCGCCGCGCTGGCCCGGCCGAACCTGCTGGCGCTGGTCGTCGATCTGTCCGAAGTGGACTTCCTGGGCGCGTCCGGCCTGGCCATGCTGGTCGACCTGCGGGCGCGGTGCGCGCTGCGGGCGGTCGACCTGCGGCTCGTCGCTGGCAGGCGCGTGGTGCTGCGGCCGCTCGCGGTCTGCGGGCTCACCGACGACTTCGCCCTCTACCCCGACGACACCGCCGCGCTCGCCCGGTACCGGGCGATGCCCTGATCAGGTCGAGCGCTCCCCCGCGTCGACCAGGTCCCGGTACGGCGTGCGGAACCCGTCGCGCAGCAGGCTCACCGCCTGGTCGCGGTGGCGCACGAAGTTGACCACGGCGAGCAGGATGTAGACCCCGGACAGCAGCAGCAATTCCAGGCCCGCGACGTTCTCCGGCAGCACCGCGGCCAGCACGAACTGGCCCGCGAACAGCCCGAGCAGGATCAGCGCGCCGCGCACGGTGATCGACAGGTCGAGCAGCAGCGACACCGCGAACAGCGACTGCGCCGCGGTCAGCAGCAACTCCCCGCGCTGAGCGGAGTCGATGGGCAGCCCGGACGCCGAGCCCGCCGCGAGCGCGAACACCAGCGGCAGCGTGCCCACCAGCAGCGTCCACTGGTTCACCTTCGACGAGATCAGCGTCGCCAGCGCGTCGGTGGTCTTGAGCCGCCACGCGTACAGGCCCGCCACCAGCAGTTCGGGCGCCTCCGATGCCAGCGGCGCGACCCACTGGACCAGGAAGAACTGACTGATGCCCAGGTCGGTGCCGCTGTCCACGAGCGCGTGCGCGAAGTTCTCCGCCACCAGCAGGATCACCGCGGCGGCGAAGGCGAACAGCGCCGCGCAGGTGAGCCTGCGGCGGACGCGGGGCTGGCCGCCGATCCACGCCGCGGCGCCGTCCAGATCCGGGTCGCCCGCGGGGGCCTTCGCGATCCGTACGCAGTAGAGCACGAAGATCGTGACCAGCACGGCGGTGTCGACGAAGGTGATGCTCTGCCGCAGCGGCAGCGCCAGCGAGTACACGGTGGCCACGGCCAGGAACGCCAGCGGCACGGCGTCGGTGCGCAGCAGCGCCACCGAGGTCTGCTTCGGGCTGCGCATCGGGCGGGTCGATCCGCCGCGCACCCGGTTCCGGTGCAGCCGCCACGCCGCGAGCAGCACCACCATCGCCCAGCCGACGCCGACCAGGATCCGGTTGGCGCCGGTCATGTTCGCCAGCGCCAGCCCGCAGCTCGACTGGGTGCCAGGGGCGGCATCGGGCGCGACGCAGGACGGGCCGTGGGCGGCGAAGTCGCGGCCGCCCTCGATGGTGAACACGAAGTCGACCGCGTACTCGGGCAGCACCGCGATCAGCGCGAGCAGACCGATCGCGAGGCCCGCGGAGATGTCGACCTGGATGGCCTCCGCGACCCAGGACAGCAGGAACGCCGCGCCGATGATCGCCATGCCGAACAGGGCCGCGGCGATCGGCGGGGCGGGCATGGTTCCGGTGGCGCCGAGGTACACGCCCGGCACGGTGGCCGCGGCGGCGAGGATCAGCGGCAGCGCGGCGCGGGCGGCGCCCCCTGGCTCTGTCACCGCCGCGTCGACCAGGACACGGCGCGGGTGCGGAGGTCCACCGCGGTCCCCTTCCCGAGGCGACAGGGTCTCGGCTGAACGTACCCGCGCTGGTCCGGTGCCGCCGACCGGACAGTTGGGGGGACTCGTCCGGCCGGCGGCTGGGTCGCCCGCGCGCCGGATTCGTGGACGTGCGTCCGGCGGGGCTGGGGGAACACCACCGGGAAACGTCCCGCCCGGTCCTGATTCAGCGGGCGACAACTTGCACAACGCACATCGCCCGCCCGACGTTCCCGAGCCCGCGTGTTCCCGCTCACCCCGCCGTCCGCCCGCGCGGACGGTAGCGTCACGGCAATGATCGGACTGCCCGAAGCGATCACCGCCTGCCTGTTCGACCTCGACGGCGTGCTCACCGACACCGCCGCCCTGCACGAGATCGCGTGGCGCCGGACATTCGACGAGTTCCTGGCCACCCGCGCCGACGGCGACCGCTCGCCGTTCACCAAACACGACTACACCGCCCACGTCGACGGCCGCCCGCGCGCCGACGGCGTGCGCACCTTCCTCACCGCCCGCGACGTGCGCCTGCCCGATGGCGACCCGGACGACCCGCCGGACCGGGCGACGGTCAACGGCGTGGGCAACCGGAAGAACGACCTGCTGCTCGCGATCATCGCCGAGCGCGGTGTCGAGCCCTACCCGGGTTCGGTGGCCTACCTGCGGGCCGCGCGCGACGCGGGCCTGGCGATCGGCGTGGTGACCTCCTCGGCCAACGGCGCGCACGTGCTCGACGCGGCGGACCTGACCCAGTACGTGCGGGCCAGGGTCGACGGGCTGACCATCGTCCGCGACGGCCTGCGCGGCAAACCCGCCCCCGACTCGTTCCTGGCGGGCGCCGCGGCGCTGGGCGTCGCACCGGCCGCGACCGCGGTGTTCGAGGACGCGCTGGCGGGCGTCACGGCGGGCCGGGCGGGCGGATTCGGCTACGTGGTGGGCGTCGACCGCGCGGACCAGGCCGACGACCTGCGCGAACGCGGCGCCGACGTGGTGGTCGACGACCTCGCCGACCTGCTGGAGACCTCGACGTGAGCGAGCTTGCGAGCGAACCAATGTCACAGGGCGTCCGCGAGCGGCGCCACGGAGCCTGCGAGGGGGCGTCCGTGCGGCCCGGGTACGACATAGCGCCGTGGCAGCTGCGCTGGACCGGCCTCGCCGTCGACCAGCTCCACCGCACCGAGTCGACGTTCGCGCTGGCCAACGGGCACCTGGGGATGCGGGGCTCGCTGGACGAGGGCGAGCCGGTCGGCCTGCCGGGCACCTATCTCAACGGGTTCTACGAGGAGCACGCCCTGCCCTACGCGGAGGCGGGCTACGGCTACCCCGAGGCGGGCCAGACGGTCGTCAACGTCACCGACGGCAAGGTCATCCGGCTGCTGGTGGAGGACGAGCCGCTGGACATGCGCTACGGCCAGGCGCACGCCCACCAGCGCACCCTCGACTTCCGCTCCGGCCTGCTCACCCGGGAGACCGACTGGGAGTCGCCGACCGGGCGGCGGGTGCGGGTGCGCACCCGGCGGCTGGTGTCGTTCACCCAGCGCGCCGTCGCCGCGATCCGCTACGAGGTCGAGCCGGTCGACGGCACCGTGCAGCTCGTGGTCCAGTCCGACCTGCTGGCCAACGAGCCCATCGAGTCGAGCACCCGCGACCCCCGGGTGGCGGCGGCGCTGAAGTCGCCACTGGTCGGCGAGTTCCACAGCGCCGAGGACCACCGCGCGGTGCTGGTGCACCGGACCCGGGAGTCCGGGCTGCGGATGGCCGCCGCGATGGACCACGAGATCGAGGTGGGCGACGGTCTGCGCACCGAGATCCGCGCCGAGGCCGACCTCGCCCGGCTGACCGCCGCGGTCGACGTCGCCGCGGGACAGACGCTGGTGGTGACCAAGTTCCTGGGTTACGGCTGGTCGGCGCAGCGGTCGGCGCCCGCGCTGCGCGCGCAGGTGGAGGCCGCGCTGGCGGGCGCGCGGCAGACGAGCTGGGCGGGGCTGCTCGCCGAGCAGCGGGCCTTCCTGGACGACTTCTGGGACGTCGCCGACGTCGAGATCGACGGCGACGACGCGCTGCAGCAGGCCGTGCGGCTGGCGCTGTTCCACATCCTGCAGGCGGGGGCGCGCGGCGAGAGCCGGGCCATCCCGGGCAAGGGGCTCACCGGGCCGGGCTACGACGGGCACGCGTTCTGGGACACCGAGACGTTCGTGCTGCCCGTGCTGACCTACACCGTCCCCGACGCCGCCCGCGACGCGCTGGGCTGGCGGCACAGCACGCTGCCCAAGGCGTGCGAGCGGGCCAGGGTGCTGGGCAAGCGGGGCGCGGCGTTCCCGTGGCGCTCGATCAACGGCGCCGAGTGCTCGGCGTACTGGCCCGCGGGCACCGCCGCGTTCCACGTCTCCGCCGACATCGCCGACGCCACCGCCCGCTACTTCGCCGCCACCGGCGACGCCGAGTTCGACCGCACGCAGGGCACCGAGCTGCTGGTGGAGACCGCGCGGCTGTGGGCGTCGCTGGGCCACCACGACCCGCACGACGGCTTCCGCATCGACGGCGTCACCGGGCCGGACGAGTACACCGCGGTGGTCGACAACAACGTCTACACGAACCTGATGGCGCAGAAGAACCTCACCGAAGCCGCCGCCGCGTGCGAGCGCAACCCCGAGGTGGCGCGACGGCTCGCGGTCACCGACGAGGAGACCGCGAGCTGGCTCACCGCGGCGCGGGAGACGCACGTCCCCTACGACGACATGCTGCGGGTGCACCCGCAGTCGGAGGGGTTCACCCAGCACGAGGAATGGGACTTCGCGAACACCCCCGCCGAGCACTACCCGCTGCTGCTGAACTACCCGTACTTCGACCTCTACCGCAAGCAGGTGGTCAAACAGGCCGACCTGGTGCTCGCCCTGCACCTGCGCGGCGACGCGTTCACCTTCGCGGACAAGGTCCGCGACTTCGCCTACTACGAAGCCCGCACAGTGCGCGACTCGTCGCTGTCGGCGGCCACCCAGGCGGTGATCGCGGCCGAGTGCGGGCACCTCGACCTGGCCTACGACTACCTGGTCGAGGCGGCCATGACCGACCTGCACGACCTGCACGACAACGTGCGCAACGGCCTGCACATGGCCTCGCTCGCCGGCGCGTGGCAGGCCGTCGTCGCGGGCTTCGGCGGCATGCGCGACCACGGCGGCGAGCTGACCTTCGCGCCGCGGCTGCCGCCCGCGCTGCACCGCGTGGCGTTCAGGATGTGCTTTCGCGGGAGCAGGCTGCAAGTCGTCATCGAGCCTGGCCAAGCCACCTACCGACTGGTCTCCGGCGACCCGCGCACGGTGTCGCACCACGGCGAGCCGCTGGTGATCGGGCCCGACGCGCCCGTGACCCGACCGGTGCCGCCCGCGCCGGAGCACCCGACCCCGACGCCGCCCCCGGGCCGCGCGCCGCGGCGGCACGCCAAGCCCGTTTGACCCGGTCGCGCGGCGGGAACTCCACCAGGCGATACCCACCGCGAGAAAGCGATGTGGATGGCGACCACCGGAGAGACCCACGACGAGCAACTGCGCCGCAACGTCAACGAGCTGCTCCAGGAACTGCGCGTCGCCCAGGCCGGGGTGCAGATCCTGTTCGGCTTCCTGCTGGCCGTCACCTTCACCGAGCCGTACCTGCGGGCAGGCGACTTCCAGCAGACCGTGCACCTGATCACGGTGCTGTTCGCGGCGGCCGCGATCGCGCTGCTGACCGCGCCCGCCGCGTGGCACCGGGTGCTGTTCCGCCAGGGCCAACGCGAACGCGTCCTGCGCATCGGCAACAGGTTCGCCCTCGCGGGCATGGCCTGCCTCGCCGCCGCCATGACCGGCACCGTCCTGCTGATCACCGACGTGGTCCTCGGCGACCGCGTGGCCACCGCGCTGGCGGCGCTGTCCGCCCTGGCGTTCGCCGTACTCTGGTTCGTGCTCCCCTACCGCTACCGCCGCGAGTAGCTACCGGCGGTCGAGGTGGTCGCGGGCGGCGACCAGGGCGGCGCGGGCGGCGTCGGGTCTGCGGGCGCGTAGGTGGCGGCGGGCGGTGCCGACCGCGTCGGCCGCGGGAAGCACCTGGCAGGTGTCGCCGGTGGCGGCCGTGCGGGCCAGCGCGCCGAGCAGGTTGTCGGCCAGCGTGTCCGCGGCGGCGGGCGGGAGCGGGTCGATGAGGACCGTGAGCGCGGCGTCGACCGCGCGGCGCAGGTCGAGTCCCGGAGACGGTGATCGCGGGTAGGGCGGGGCGTCGAGTTGCCGTGTCATGTCTGTCTCCCCATTGAGGCCAGTCCCCTGAGCCTGCACCGCCGACCGCGCCGCCACCGGATCCGACGGCGGTCTCCACCCGACCGGGTGAAGCGCGGGCCTCAGTGGTGGTGCCGCACGGGGATCGCCCGCAGAGCGCGGAGCGCGGCGTCGAGGGTGGCGCGGGCCGTCGCCTCGTCGCCCGCCCGCAGCGCCTCGACCGCCCGCCGCACGTCCGCGACGGGCCCGGTGAGCACGCAGGTGTCTCCGCAGGCGGCGGTCCACGCCAGCCCGGCGATCAACTCGGCGACAGCGTCGGCGGTGGGATCCGCCGTCACCTTCTCCACGGAGGCGAGCAGTCGCACCCCGGGCCGTCGGGGAACGGCGACCGGCGGCGCCAGGAGCGGGTTCGAGGGGAGGGGGCTCGGCACAGCGTGCGCGATCGGCATGACGGTCTCGATTCTCCCGGGCGCCGGGGCCTGTCCCGACACCCAACAGGCTTGCCCCGGCGAGTATCCACCCAAACACCCGAAGGAGCGCAGGGATAGGCGAGAAGAGACCTGCCAGTGATCGGGTAGAGCCTGCTCAAGGCGGTAGAGATGGTACCGCTGCCGGGGACGCCCGCGCCTCCGTTGCTACGGTCGAGTTGGTCGGCGGGCAGGGCCGTTCGCGCTACGAGGGACGATCGGGACCACGCCGATAGCGCTCAGCACGGCCACGACGCCGTTCTCGATTTGCGTGGCGGTACTCGGCGAGTAGCCGGGCGTGCTGCAAAAGTTCCCGTCGCACACCGTCGGGGGTGGGCTGGAACAACCGGTGACGAGCAGGACGGCAGCGCAGGCGAGGGCGGCCGGGCGGAACCGGGACACGGCAGATCCTTTCACCGAATCGAGCTCGTCACGCTGTCTGGGCGGAACGCGATGAACTGGAAGCCACCAGCACCACCACGCCGATGGCCAGCAGAACCGCGATCACGGCCTGGGGGTATCCCGTGACAAAGCTGATCAGCGCGCCCACGGCCCCCACCACCTCCATGACCAACGCGAGGCTACGCGCCCACGGACGTCGGGTCAGGAAGGCGGCGGCGAGGGCGATAAGGACCGCGATCAGGGGATTGATCACGATCACGAACCACACCGAACCCGCGACTACCTGGTTGTGGTCCAGGCGGGCGCTGATCGTCAGCAACTGCACGACCCAGATCCCGAGCGAGGCCACGGCCTGCGCGAACATGATTATCTGCGCGACCCTGAGCTGCCTGCTGACCACGACCCGCTCCTTCCGCGGCGACTCCCGAGCACGCTAGCCGCAGGCAGCGGCACCCTCTTGGGCTTGTCCACTACCTGCCACTCGGGAGTACTGCGATAGGCATCAAGGATCACATTGCCGATTCTCGGAATCCCCGGGTGACGATTTTCGCAGAACTGTGCGACAAAGGCACCAACGCCCCGGAATCGCCAACAAACGGTCACAATACGAACGTCCGTTCGATTGCGGGTGTAGGTTGGCCGACATGGACGTCACGCTGCAGGGCTCCCTGCTCGACGGACTCGGCGGCACCGGACTCGGCCCGCTCGCGGCCGCCCGGCGCACCCTGCTGTCGGCAGGCGCGTGGATCGACGTGCTCCCGGGCTGGCTGCCCGGCGCCGACGACCTGTTCGCCCGGCTGGTCGAGCGGGTGCCGTGGCACGCCGAGCGCAGGCAGATGTACGACACCGTGGTGGCCGTCCCCCGCCTGCTGAGCTTCTACGACGACGGCGACCCCCTGCCCGACCCGCTGCTCGTCCAGGCCCGCGACGCCCTCGACGCGCACTACCCGGAGCGCTTCACCACCGCGGGCCTCTGCCTCTACCGCGACGGCCGCGACAGCGTCGCCTGGCACGGCGACACCATCGGCCGCGGCGCCCGGGAGGACACCCTGGTCGCCATCGTGTCCGTCGGCGCGCCCCGGGCCCTGCTGCTGCGACCGCGCGGCGGCGGCCCCGCGGTGCGCCACGCCCTCGGCCACGGCGACCTGCTGGTGATGGGCGGGTCGTGCCAGCGCACCTGGGAGCACGCGGTCCCGAAGACGGCACGGCCGGTGGGCCCGCGGATCAGCATCCAATTCCGCCCGACCGACGTGCGCTGACCCTCACCTTGGACTTCAGGGTTATCACCGACCTACCTTCAACCTCAACGTGACAGTTAGATAAGACTCCCCCGGCCTGGTGAGCAGCACAAACGCGCGCCTGGGCCTGGCTTTTCGCGACACCAGGCACTCTCCACAACACCAGGCACCTTCAGCCTCGACATCCCCGGCACATCGCGCTATCTTGATATCGGATAATGACTACCGGCTACCGGGAGCGACATGGACGCGGGCGACGTGGGGCGACTGCTGTTCGGCAGGCCGAGCAGGCTGCGCCTGGCGCTGTGGATCCACCAGCACGCCGGGCCCCGCTTCTATCAGTCGGAGCCGCCGAAGACGATCATCGCGCAGAGCGCGACCGGGGCCGAGCTGACCCGACTGGTCGACCTCGGCATGCTGGTCGAGCACCGCGAGCCCGCCAACCGCCGGGTCTACTACGAGCGCACCCGCAGTCCGCTGTGGTCGATCGTCGTCGCCGCGTCGAAGGTGGTCGAGCCGGTCGACAAGTGACCGGCGCCCGTCTCACAGTCGATACACAGGATCAGCACAGCCGAGGACCATCCCGACCCAGCAGGATGTGGGCATGCCCGCGACCACGCGACCGGACCTGCGCAGGCCGGACGGCCAACCCGTCCGGGTCCTGGTGGTCGACGACGAGCCGACGCTGGCGGAACTGGTCACCCTCGCCCTGCGCTACGAGGGCTGGGACGTGCGCAGCGCCCCCGATGGCGCGAGCGCGGTGCGCGTGGCGCGGGAGTTCAAGCCGGACGCGGTAGTGCTCGACGTGATGCTGCCCGACGTCGACGGCCTGGAGGTGCTGCGCCGGATGCGCGCGGAGGCCACCACGCTGCCGGTGCTGTTCCTCACCGCGAAGGACGCCGTCGAGGACCGCATCGCCGGGCTGACCGCGGGCGGCGACGACTACGTGACCAAGCCGTTCAGCATCGAGGAGGTGGTGCTGCGGCTGCGCGGCCTGCTGCGCCGCACCGGGGTCACCGAGGCGAGCGGGGGCGCCGCCCTGGTCGTCGGCGACCTCAGCCTGGACGAGGACACCCGCGAGGTGCGCCGGGCGGGCGCGGAGATCACACTGACGGCGACCGAGTTCGAGCTGCTGCGCTTCCTGATGCGCAACCCGCGCCGGGTGCTGAGCAAGACCCAGATCCTCGACCGGGTCTGGAACTACGACTTCGGCGGCCAGGCCAACATCGTCGAGCTGTACATCTCCTACCTGCGCAAGAAGATCGACGCGGGCAGGCCGCCGATGATCCACACCATGCGGGGTGCGGGCTATGTCCTCAAACCGGCCGGGTAGGGCCTGGTCGCTGCGCGCGCGGCTGATCGCCGAGCAGCTCGTCCTGCTGGCGGTGGTGTGCCTGATCATCGGTGTGGTCACCGTGGTCGCGCTGCGCGCGTTCCTGGTCGACCGGCTCGACACGCAGCTCGCGGAGGCCAGCGGGCGGGCGAGCGAGTTCGTCGGGCGGCCCGAGCCCGGCCGCGGACCGCGCGGGCGCCCGCCGATCGACGCTCCCGGCCAGGGTCCCGGGACGCTGAACGCGCTGGTGTACCAGGGGACCGTGACCGACGCGAAGGTGCAGACGAACACCGCGCGGCGCGAGGACATCCCCGCGGGCCTGCACCCGGTGCTGACCCGGCTCCCCGCCGACGGCCAGACCCACGACGGCGACCTGGGCGAGTACGGCCCGTACCGGCTGGTGGCCGTGCGCGGGGGTCCTGGCGAGACGGTGATCGTGACCGGTCTGCCGTTGGCGGCGGTGCGGAGCACGCTGTGGACGGTCGGGGGCGTGCTGGCCGGTGTCTCGCTGCTCGGCCTGACGATCGCGGGTGTGTTCGGCACCCTGATCGTGCGGCGGACACTGCGCCCGCTCGACCGGATGGCCGCGACCGCCCGCCGGGTCGCCGAGCAGCCGCTCGACCGGGGCGAGGTGGCCCTGTCGGAGCGGGTGGCGCAGGCGGACACCGATCCGCGGACCGAGGTCGGCCAGGTCGGCTCCGCGCTCAACCGGATGCTCGGCCACATCGGCGCCGCGTTCGCCGCGCGGCACGCGAGCGAGACCCGGGTGCGCCAGTTCGTCGCCGACGCGAGCCACGAGCTGCGCACCCCGCTGGCGGCGATCCGCGGGTACGCGGAACTGGCCGGCCGCCGGGGCGGGGAGGTGCCGCCGGAGGTCGCGCACGCGATCTCGCGCGTGGAGTCCGAGGCCCGCCGGATGACCACGCTGGTGGAGGACCTGCTGCTGCTCGCGCGGCTGGACTCCGGGCGGCCGCTGCGCTACGAGACCGTCGACCTGTCCCGGGTGGTCCTCGACGCCGTCGGCGACGCCCGGGTCGCGGGGCCGGACCACCAGTGGCGCCTCGACCTGCCCGCGGAGCGGGTGCTGGCGGTCGGCGACCAGGCGCGGCTACACCAGGTGTTGGCGAACCTGCTGGCCAACGGCCGCACGCACACCGCGCCCGGCACCACGGTGACCACCGGGCTCGCGGTGGACGACGGGCACGCGGTGCTCACCGTGACCGACGACGGCCCCGGCATCCCGGACGAGCTGGCGGCGGAGGTGTTCGAGCGGTTCGCCCGCGGCGACAGCTCCCGCTCCCGCGCGGCGGGCAGCACCGGGCTGGGGCTGGCGATCGTCGCCGCGGTCGTCCAGGCCCACCACGGCAGCGTCGAGGTGGCGAGCAGGCCGGGCGCCACCCGGTTCACCGTCCGAATCCCGGCCGCGTAGTCCAGCCGCGGTGGCCACCGGTCGGCTGAGGACTTTGGACCTGGGACAGGGGCCGCCTGCCCGCGTAGGCTCCGACCACTCGGTAGTCCGACGCCGGTGGGAGGTGGGCAGTGCTCATGGCTGTCCGCCCGCCCGCCCGCCGCCAAGGCGGTGGCGACGATCGCTGACCCGCTCAACCGTCCCCCGTCGACGCCCGCCGCGGACCTCGACGAGTCCGCCATCCCGCGCCAGCCCGCCCGGCTCACCGGGCACGCCGATCTCAGCACCCGCCCCGACTTCGAGCAGCTCCTGGTCGCGCTGTGCAGCCAGGCGGGCGGCGACGTGCACCTCGACATGGCCGAACTCGACTTCATCGACGTGTCCGGGGTGATCATCCTGCTGCGGGCCGCGAGCACGCTGCCGGACGACCGCAGGCTGGTGCTGCACAACCCGCCGCAGGCGATGCGGCGCATCCTGGACCTGCTCGGCTCCTCCGACGACGAGACGGGCCTCACGATCGACTAGCGGCGTCCAGCACCGCTCCCACCTCGGCGTCGGTGACCTGGGTGAAGTCGCCGTACCACTGGCCGACCGCGACGAACCGGCGCGGGGTGTGCGCGCAGTGCACCTCGTCGGCCAGTTCCCGCAGCGAACCCAGCACGCCGACCGGTGCCACGGGCACCGCGAGCACGACCCGACGCGCCCCCAATTTGCGCACGACCTCGATCGCCGCGACCACCGTGGCCCCGGTCGCCACGCCGTCGTCGACCACGACCACGGTGCGGCCCGCGAGGTCGCGCGGATCGGCACCGCCCCGCAGCAGGACGGCGCGGCGGCGGAGTTCGACCCGCTCGCGCTCGGCCTGGTCGGCGACGTCGGCCCAGGTCAGGCAGAGGTCGCGCAGGACGGCGGTGGCCTGCACGGTGACCGCCCGCTCCCCTACCGCGCCGACCGCGAGCTCCGGCCTGCCGGGCGCCCCCACCTTGCGCACCAGCACCACGTCGAGTTCGGCGCCGAGCCCCGCGGCGACCTGCGCGGCCACCGGCACGCCACCGCGCGGGAGGCCGAGCACGACGGGGTTGTCCGCGCGCAGGTGGCCCAGGAGCCCGACGAGTGTCCGGCCCGCGTCGGCGCGGTCGGCGAAGCGCATCCCGCCAGTGTGCGCCCCGCCATTACCCGGCGGGTAATGGTCTTGGCGCACGCCGGTCCGTAGGTTCGAACCATGACCACGGCCCACGCCCCCGAGCGACCGGTCGGCGCGCTGCTCCGCCAGTGGCGGGAGCAGCGCAGGCTGAGCCAGCTCGACCTGTCCTTGCAGGCCGCGATCTCCACGCGGCACCTGAGTTTCGTCGAGACCGGCCGTTCCGCGCCGAGCCGAGAGATGGTGCTGCACCTGGCCGACAACCTCGATCTGCCGCTGCGCGACCGCAACCAGCTTCTGCTGGCCGCGGGCTACGCACCGGTCTACTCCGAGGCGCCGCTGAACTCGCCGCGGATGGCGGCCGTGCGGGCCGCCGTGCGTCAGGTCCTGGCCGGTCACGAGCCGTTCCCGGCCGTCGCGGTCGACCGGCGGTGGAACCTGGTGGACGCCAACAAGAGCCTGTCGCTGCTGCTCGCGGGGGTGGCGCCGGGGCTGCTGGCGGCACCGGCCAACGTGCTGCGGATCAGCCTGCACCCCGATGGCGTGGCGCCGCGCATCGTGAACCTCGGCGAGTGGCGGGCGCACCTGCTCGCCCGGCTGCGCAGGCAGATCGCGATCACCGCCGACGAGGCCCTGTCGGACCTCCACAACGAGCTGGCGGCCTACCCGTGCGCCCAGCCGGAGCCGGAGGTCGACCCGAACGGCGCCGCCGACGTGGTGATCCCGCTGCGGTTGCGCCACGGCGACACCGAGCTGGCGTTCTTCGGCACGGTGACCACGTTCGGCACGCCGACCGACATCACCGTCGCCGAACTCGCCATCGAGTCGTTCTTCCCCGCCGACCAGGCGACCGCCCGAGCCCTGCGGGATCTGACGGCCTGAGGACGGCCGACCCCGAAACCGGGGGCGGCCGTCCGCAGCGGGTCAGCCGACCGGGTCCAGCTCGCGCTGCCGGTGCCGAGCGGACACCGGAGCGACCCGCGGCCGCAGGAACCGCGGCGTCCACCAGTTGCGCTCACCGAGCACCGCCATCAGCGACGGCAGCACGACGGCCCGGATGATGGTGGCGTCGAGCAGGATCGCCGTGGCCAGGCCGACGCCCATCTGCTTCATGTCGATGGTGCTCAGTGTGGCGAAGATGGAGAACACGCCGATCATCACCGCCGCCGCGCTGGTCACCACGCCCGCCGACGTCGTGATGCCCTTGGCGACCGCTGCGCGGGTGTCCAGCCCGCCCTGGCGGGCCTCGCGGATGCGGCTGACCACGAACACGTGGTAGTCCATCGAGAGTCCGAACAGGACGACGAACAGGATCAGCGGCAGCCAGGCCACGATGCCGCCGGTCGAGGTGAACCCGAGCAGGCCCTCGGCCCAGGTGTTCTGGAAGACCAGCACGAGCACCCCGTACGCGGCACCCGCGGACAGCATGTTCAGCAGGATCGACGACAGCGCGATCACCGGGGACCGGAAGGTCCACAGCATCACCAGGAACGTCAGCACCAGCACGATCGTGATCACCCACGGCAGCGCCGAGGTCATGTTGTCGATGAAGTCGTTCTCCCCCGCGGTCTGCCCGCTCACCGCGAACTCGGCGCCCGCGACGGCGCCCACCGTGGCAGGCACCGCGGTGGTCCGCAGCCACGACAGCGACCGGTCGGACCCCGGGCTGGTGGCGTTGTCCGGGATGGCGGCCGCGATGACGAAGATCCGGCCGTCCGCGGACCGGGTGACCTCGGGGGCGCGGTCCTTGGCGAACCCGGGGTCTGCCTGGATGCGGGCCGACAGTTCGGCGACCGCGGCCTCGGTTTGGGCGACCCGGTCGGCGGGCGCGCGGACCGCGATCGCGTGCGTGGCGCCCGTGCTGGGGAACGCCGCGGTCATCCGGTCGTAGGACTGCATGATCGGGATGCTGCGCGGCAGGTCGGCGTCCGATGGCGAGTTCAGGTTCATGCCCGCGGCGGGGATGGCCAGGGCCAGCAGCGCGCCGGTCGCGAGCGCGAGCGCGACGCCCGGCCTGCGCAGCGACGGCCGCAGCACGGCCTGCCAGAACCGGGGCTCGCCGTTCGAGCGCGCGGCCAGCCGCCAGAGGAACGGCACGCGCGGCCGGTCGATCCAGCGGCCGAGCTTGGCGAGCATCGCGGGCAGCACGGTGATGGAGCCGATCACCGCGGCCAGCACGACCAGGATGGAGCCGATGGCCATCGAGGAGAACGTGACGTCGTTGGCGACGAACATGCCCGCCATCGCGACGACCACGGCGATCCCGGAGACGACGATGGCGTGCCCGGAGGTGGCGGCGGCGATCTCGACGGCGTCGAGGTGTTTGGCGCCCTTGGCGCGTTCCTCGCGTTCACGCCGGATGTAGAACAGCGAGTAGTCCACGCCCACGGCCATCCCGATGAGCAGGATCATGCTGGAGGTGTTCTCGGTGCTCGGCACGAGCTGCGAGACCAGCGCGGACAGGCCCAGCGCGCTGCCGACGGCGGACATCGCGAGCAGCACCGGCACGCCCGCGGCGATGACCGCGCCGAACGCGATCAGCATGATCAGCAGGGTCACCGGGATGCTGATGAACTCGGCCTTCTGGAAGTCGTTGCCCAAGGTCTCCGAGACGGCCTTGTTCAGCGACTGGCCGCCGACCTGCTCGACGCGCAGGTCCGGGTGGGCGGCCTGGATCGAGGCGGTGGTGTCCAGCAGGGGCCGCAGCCGGTCCTCGGCGGTCTCGCGGTCGCCCGCGATGTCGACGCTGACCAGGATCGCGCTGCCCCGCGGCGACGGGATCGGCTCGCCCACCTCGCCGACCTCGGGCAGCGCGGCCATCCTGGCGCGCACCTCGGCCGCGACGGTCGCCGCGGTGCCCTGGTCGAGGCTGCCCGAGCGGGCGGTGATCAGGACGTTCTCGGTGGCCGGGCGGGTGAGGTTCGCGTCGTCGATGATCTGCTGGTAGACCGCCAGCTCGCCCTTGGGGTTGTCGTCGAAGTCGGCGGTCTTGGTGCCGACGACGGCCCCCGCGCCGACGCAGACGATCACGAACAGGAACCACGCGCCGATCGCCCGCCACGGGTGTAAGGCGCTCCATCTGGCGATGCGCACCGTCACCATCGGTTTCGCTGACATTGGGATACCCCCACCGCTCTGCTCAGGACTGTGTCGAGCAGAAGAGTGTCAGCGCGCGGGCGTCGGCGAATCGGGAACCGTCCCGGATCTTGACCCCCGGTACCGCCCCTAGGGGTCGAGGTCGGACCCCAGCCAGGAGCGCAGCAGGAACTGTTCGATCGAGTCGCCCCGGTGGGTGCCCGCGGCGCGGTGTTCGGCCTGTAGGGCGGCGACCTCGGCGCGGGTGAACCAGCGGGCGTCGAGCAGTTCGTCCCGGTCGACGGTGATGTCCTCGGACAGCGCGACGGCGCGGAAGCCGATCATCAACCCGGACGGGAACGGCCACGCCTGCGAGGCGCGGTACTCGACAGCGCCGATCGCGACGCCCGCCTCCTCGGCCAGTTCGCGGCGGACGGCGTCCTCCAGGTTCTCGCCGATCTCGACGAACCCGGCGAGGGTGGCGTAGGCGTTCTCGGCGGCGCCGCGGTGGCGCCCGAGCAGGCACCGCCGCCCCGACTCGACCAGCACGATCACGGCGGGTTCGATGCGCGCGAACAGCAGCTTGGCGCAGCCGGTGCAGACGAGCTGGTGGCCGCCGTGGCCGTGTCGGGTGGCGGCGCCACAGGCGCCGCAGAAGCGCTGGTTGCGGTGCCAGTGCAGCAGGCCGCGGGCGTAGGCGAGCCGGGCGCCGTGGTCGGCGGGCAGGGTCGGGAACAGCCGCCGCAAGTCCACAGTGGACTCGGCGGCGGCCGCGGCGACGGCGGCCGGTTCGTCCAGTTCGGACAGATCGGCGGCGAACACCCCGGCGGCGCCGTCGAGGCCGAGGAACACCGTGTCCGCGTCGGGTGGGATCGACACCGGCAGGCCGTCGCGCACCAGACATCGGTCGCGCCACAACGGGATCGCGGTGCTGTTCGGGTGTTCGCGCAGCGCGCGCAGCCACGCGTCGTCGGCGCGCCGGGCGCCCGCCCGATCCAGCGTCAGGCCGCAGTAGGGCAGGGTGTCCCGCGCCGACACGCTCGAAGAAGGATTCATCGCGCTGAAGGCTATGCCATCGACCAGACTGCGGACATGACCACTGACGACTCGTGCGCCGTCGCCCACGGCGCCCCGGTGCCCGACGCGGGCACCCGCACCCTGGTGGTGGTGTTCGCGACCGCGGTCGGCGAGCACCTGCTGCGCTACGGCGCCGACCTCGGCTACCGGACCGTCCTGGTCGAGCCCGAACCGGCGCGGCGCGGCGGCGAACCCGCACGGTCCGTGGCGGCGACAGTGCCCGCCGATCTCGGCGTGGACACCGACATCGTGGTCACCGACCACCACCGCCCCGAACTCGGCCTCGTCCTGCGTGCCGCGCTGGTGTCGAAGACCCGGTGGGTCGGCGTGATGGGCAACCCTCGCCACCCGGGGCCGCACATCCCCGCGCTGCGGGCGCTCGGCGTGGAGGAGGCGGAGATCGACCGGGTGCACCGGCCGATCGGGCTCAACATCGGCTCGCGCACCCCGGCCGAGATCGCGATCGCCACGCTGGCGGGCCTGATCGCCGACCGCAACGGCAAACCGGGCGGCTTCGAGTTCTGACGGGTGGACAGCCGCACGGCCCGGGAGTAGCTTGCTAAGCGCTTGCTTAGCTCATCGACCGCTCCCGGAGGAACCGTGTCCCAACCCCGCACCGCGATCGTCACCGGTGCCGCCCGCGGCATCGGCGCCGCCGTGGCCAAGCGTCTCGCCAAGGACGGGTTCGCCGTGGCGGTGATCGATCTGGACGAGGCGAGCTGCGCGGACACCGTGGCGGCGATCGAGGCCGAGGGCGGCACGGCGCTGGCCGTGGGTGCCGACGTCCGCGACGCCGCGCAGGTCGA
>NZ_JBQTHF010000062.1:0-20185 GCF_052390155.1 Actinokineospora sp.
TCGCGTTGCGTCGAATTAAGCCACATGCTCCGCCGCTTGTGCGGGCCCCCGTCAATTCCTTTGAGTTTTAGCCTTGCGGCCGTACTCCCCAGGCGGGGCGCTTAATGCGTTAGCTGCGGCACGGAGATCGTGGAAAGATCCCCACACCTAGCGCCCAACGTTTACGGCGTGGACTACCAGGGTATCTAATCCTGTTCGCTCCCCACGCTTTCGCTCCTCAGCGTCAGTATCGGCCCAGAGACCCGCCTTCGCCACCGGTGTTCCTCCTGATATCTGCGCATTTCACCGCTACACCAGGAATTCCAGTCTCCCCTACCGAACTCAAGTCTGCCCGTATCGACCGCAGGCCCAGGGTTAAGCCCCAGGTTTTCACGGCCGACGCGACAAACCGCCTACGAGCTCTTTACGCCCAATAATTCCGGACAACGCTCGCACCCTACGTATTACCGCGGCTGCTGGCACGTAGTTAGCCGGTGCTTCTTCTGTAGGTACCGTCACTCACGCTTCGTCCCTACTGAAAGAGGTTTACAACCCGAAGGCCGTCATCCCTCACGCGGCGTCGCTGCATCAGGCTTTCGCCCATTGTGCAATATTCCCCACTGCTGCCTCCCGTAGGAGTCTGGGCCGTGTCTCAGTCCCAGTGTGGCCGGTCGCCCTCTCAGGCCGGCTACCCGTCGTCGCCTTGGTAGGCCACTACCCCACCAACAAGCTGATAGGCCGCGGGCTCATCCTGCACCGCCAGAACTTTCCACCACCCCCCATGCGAGAGGCGGTCATATCCGGTATTAGACCCAGTTTCCCAGGCTTATCCCAGAGTGCAGGGCAGATTACCCACGTGTTACTCACCCGTTCGCCGCTCATCCACCCCAAAGGGCTTCAGCGCTCGACTTGCATGTGTTAAGCACGCCGCCAGCGTTCGTCCTGAGCCAGGATCAAACTCTCCAACAATGAATGAGTGTTCTACCCGACAAAAAGACACCACAAACTGGCATCAATCCATCTCAAAGGAACCCACAAAGGGTTCAATATTCAAGCTCTACTGGCTTAAATCGGCACACTGTTGAGTTCTCAAACAACACACGCACATCCACATCACTCACTCTTGCGAGCGAACTCAACGGAGGCTGGTATTGCCTAGCTAAGTTTGTCCGCCCTACCGGGGCATCCCCGCGCTGGATCGAGTGACCCTTGCTGGGAGTTTCGGTTCAGGCAACGCCGCAGAACTTTACCCGGTTCGATTCGCGGTGTCAACCCGCTCGACCCGGTGGAAGTCCGGCTCCTGAAACTTACCAGAGGCTTTGTCTTCCGCTCCGTCCCCGCCAGGCTCTTGCGTCCTGTTCCGTCCGGCGCTCCGTGCGACATGGAGAAAGTTACTCAGGCCGAATTCACAAGTCAAATCGGCTGGTCAGCGGCTTGTGGATGGTCTGAGCCACAGGGTGCGCACCTGCCCGGCGCGCACCTCCTCGACCACGTCATCGACCTGCACCGCACGCTGCTCGCCCAGCCGCACCAGCTCGTAGCCCCACGTGCGGAACTCGCCGAGCACCACCGTCGGATCATCACCGAAACCACTGGTCAACGCGCCTTCGACGGCGAAGACGATGTGCGGGCGGTCCTTGCGCAACCGGCGCACCAGACCGCCCAATGCCCGGTGGCCACGGCCAGGAACGTCGACCTTCACGACCGACAATCGCTGCTCTCTGGCGACCGCCAAGCCGTCGAGTTCGCGGTCGAGCCGGACGCCGGAAAGGGCAAGTTCACCCGATGTGGTGGTGATCACTGTTTCTGGATCTTGTGGCGCGACGGTGTGCCCACCCCCCGGCGCGGGGGTCGCGACCAGGGCGGCCTGGCTGTCCCACGCGGCCGCTTCGAGCACCGTCAGCCGCTCGGCGACGGCGGCCGAGACGTTCTCGGATACGTTGTGCCGCAACAGTTTCACCGCGTCGGCGGCCGGTTCGACGGCGACCACGGTGCCGCTGGTGCCGAGTCTGCTGAGCACCCGGATGGCGTGGTAGCCGACGTACGCGCCGATGTCGAGGAACACGCTGTCCGGCTCGATCAGCGAGTCGATCAGCTCCGATACGTCCGGCTCCCACACACCGTTGCTCGACAGCACGGCCGACATGACGCTGTCCCGCGCGGGCAGCCGCAGCAGGCCCGCGTCGCACAGCACCAGGGCGCTCGACACGTCGGCGATCTCCGGCGAAGTCACTCGTTCGTGTTGTCGGACGACCACGCGGCGCAGAGCGTCGGTGGCGCGGAGGGCCTGGTCGGCGGACCACGTGCCCATCGCGTGCGCCCCGTCGCGCTCGCTGAGCCGGGCCTCCAGCGCGTCCATCCGCGCGGTACTCGCCGCCAGGGCGTCGGTGAGCGCACGGACCTGGTCGGCGGCGCCCGGGTCGGCGACCTCGCGGGTGGCCGCCGCCCGTACCCGCGCGGACAAGTCGTCGACGGACCGGGCGCGTCCCGCGACCTCGCCGCGCAGCCGGACGATCTCCTCACCGGCGGCCGACACCTGTTTGCCGAGCTGCGCGTTGCGGTCGACCACCAGGTCCAGATCGGCGCGCAACAGGTCGACGTCGAGCCCCGCGCCCGCGGTGGCGAGCTTCTCCTGACGCTCGACCAGCTCGGCGGCCGTGCGCTCGATGCCGTCGATGAGCGAGCCGAGCACCCAGTTCAGGTGCGAGTCGTAGTGGTTGAGCACGCGCAGGACGGCCCGGCGCAGCTGCGGGGCCATCGGGATCTTGTGCCCGACATCGGTGTCGGGCCTGCGCAGCAACGCGTGCCGGGCGGTGCGCAGGGCGCGCAGCGGGTCGTCGTCGGTGGCCGTGGCGAGCGCGCGGCCCGCCCGCCAACTCCGATAGGCCAGCTCGATCCGCCTGCGCACGGCCGCGCCCGCGACGGCGGGCGCCAGCGTCTCCAGCAGGTGGGTGCGCGCGGCGGACCCGATCTTGTCGGCGGTGGCGTGGTCGTCGGCCAGGTCGCGGATCGCGCCCGCGATCATGGTGTCGGCGGCGAACTCGTCGGTGGGCAGGGCGACGCAGTTCTCGTCGCCGAGCAGTTCGGCGCCGGTGCCGACGGCCAGGGTGATCAGCGGGATACCGCGCAGCGCGACGCCGGTGAGCCAGGCGTTGACCAGCGCCGTGCCGTGCTCGTGCAACGACACCGCCCAGGTGGCCGCGTCGACGGCGCGGTCGAACCCCGCTTCCTCGGTGACCAGTCGCACCCGCGGGTCCGCGGACGCGGCGAGGCGCAGCCGTTCCGCGGCCTCGGTGCGCGCGACCGCGGCGGGCATGAGCAGCAGCAGCCGGACGTCCGCGCGGGACGGGAAGGCCGCGGTGAACGCGGCGAGCAGATCGCCAGCCGGGTCGGCGAAGGCGACGAAGACCGGTTCGGCGGCCAGGCCGAGGGCGTGTCGGGCCTCGTCCAGGCCGACCTCGTCGCGGGCGCCCGGGTCGGCGACCGGGAGCGGGACGACGTGCGTGGCCGTGCCGTCGGGGTCGGGGGTCGACGCGGGCCAGACGAGCCAGCGTTCGTCGGCCACCGCCGGGACCGGCGCGAACTCGTCGCGGACCGCGATGACATGCCGCCGTCTGGGCAGTCCGGCTGTGCCGTCGCACATAAGCACCACGGGGTAGACCGGCTCGTCGGACACGGGCAGGCCGGACGCGGCCGCGGCGAGCCGGACCCGGTCGGCGAGCGGGCTCGTGCCCAGCACGGAGACGCCGATCTGGTCGATGAGCGCGACGTCGGCGCCGGACTCGCCGGGCACCGCGCGCTGGTGCAGGCGCCCCGCCAGCACCGCGTCGGTGGCGCACCAGTCGCGGTAGGGCGCGGTGTCGGCGCCGAACGGCTCGGGAAAGCGGGTGCGCAGGTCGGGATCGCCCGCCCAGAGCGCGGCGGCCCAGCGGGTGGCCGTCGGGAGGTCGGGGTCGGGCGCGCAGGCCCACCGCAGGAAACCGGCCGGGTCGGTGCCCGCGGCGGGTGGTCTGGCCGCGGTCGGCCCGGACCTGGCCGCGCGGAACGCGGCGCGCAGCGGGCCGGGGAAGGCGGTGCCGTCGGCGAGCTGTCCGAATCGGACGGCGGGCACGGGCGCGTCGTCGGCGAGTTCGGCCGAGTAGTCGGCGCAGACGCGGCCGAGCAGGGGGTGTTCGGAGAGCAGGACCCGCTGGCGCTCGGCGATCTCGGCGGTGAGCAGCCACGGCCGGGCCGGGTCGAACCCGGCGAAGTCGACCGTGCGCAGCGGCGCGCCGCCCGCGGTGAGGGAGCCGTCGGCGGCGCGGGCGAGCGGGCGCTGCCCGACGTTCCACCGGGACAGGCCCATGCCGGGGTCGCGCAGCACGCGGTGGTCGACCAAGGCGGGCGCGCCGTCGAGGAAGGCGCCCGCGCGGGCCGGGTCCGGGCAGGCGACCTCGGCCCAGGCGTGCAGGAAGGGCTCGGCGCCGGGCGCGACGGCGAGCAAGCCCTCGTCGTAGACCCCGGCGGCGCGCAGGTCGTCCTGGCTGGGGCGCAGGCCGTCGGCGGGCAGCGGGCGCAGCACCTTGGGGACCAGGACCAGCGCGGCGTCGCCGAGCGCGACGGTGATCGGGGCGTACACCCGGACCCACGGGTCGAGGTAGAGCACCGGGGCGTCGTGCTTGCCGAGCAGCCACTCCAGCAGCCGGGGCCGCAGGGCGACGCACGCCTCGCGGGCGGTGTGGCCGGTGGCGAGCACGGCGAACTCGTCGGTGCCGATGCCGATGTCGGCGGGCAGCAGCACGTCGTCGGCGGGGGCGCCGTCCACCAGCAGGGTGACGAATCGGGCCCCCGGGTGGTGGTCGAGGAAGGTGCGCGCGGCGACGCGGGCGGCAGGCAAGTCCGCGCTCGCGGCGACCGTGCAGGCGATCAGCGGACTCACGGCGGCGACGTCGGGCACGGCGCCAACCTAACGGCTCAGCCGCCGACCGCGTGCCACCCGATCGAGCGAAGTCGACCCCGGAGCGTGATCACTTGGGCAGCGTCGGGTGCAGTTCCGGGTCCTGCCTGGCCGGGTGGACCTGCTCGAACGCCGCCGCGAGCGTGATCAGCTCGGCGTCGCGCCCGGCGCCCGTGAAGAACGACACGCCGACCGGCAGCGGGCCCGCGAATCCGGCGGGCACGGTGATCGCCGGATAGCCGGACACCGCGGCGGGCGTGGCGGAGCCGACGTCGACCCACGGGCTGCCGGTGACCTCCGCGGGGGCGTTGGTCGGGGCCATGATCGCGTCGAGCCGGTGCTCTGCCAGGACGCCGTCGACCGAGCGGCGGGCCAGGTCGGTGGCGATGGCGCGGTGGGCCAGGTAGCCGGGATCGGTGGGCGGGGCTGCGTCGAGGGCCAACTCGAAGAGTTCCTGGCCGAACGGCGCCAGCTCCGCCGGGTCGCTCCGGTTGTACTCGACGAGGGCTTCGAGGGTGTGCGGCGCGCCGGGGCGGGTGCGCAGGTAGGCCTCGATCTGCCACCGGAACTCGGTGGTGAGCGCGAACCAGGACCGCTCGTCGATCTCCGCGATGTCGGGCAGGTCGACGTCGACCAGGATGGCACCGGCGGCCGTCAAGGAGTCCACAGTAGACTTGATCACTCGATCGGCGAAAGTGTCCACTCCAGACAGATGCCACACGCCGATGCGCTTGCCACGCAACGAGACCGGGTGAACCGGAAACACCCGACCCGAAAGGACAGCCAAGGTCAGCGCGACGTCGGCCACGTGCCGTGCCATCGGCCCCGCGGTGTCCTGACGGTCGGACACGGGCACGATGCCCGCGCCGCTGAGCAAGCCCAGGCTCGGCTTCACCCCGACGATCCCGCACACCCCGGCGGGGCTGACGATCGAGCCGTTGGTCTCCGTGCCGATGGCCACCCGCGCGAGCCCGGCGGCAACCGCGACCGCCGAGCCGGACGACGACCCGCTCGGGTTGTGCGCCAACACATGCGGGTTGTGCGTCTGGCCGCCGACGGCCGACCACCCGGACACCGAGTTCGTGGACCGGAAGTTCGCCCACTCCGACAAGTTCGCCTTGCCCAGCACGACCGCGCCCGCCGCCCGCAGCCGCTGCACGATGTCCGCGTCACGCGGCGGGACCGAGCCCGCGAGCGCGCGGGAACCGGCCCTGGTGGGCAGGTCCGCGGTGTCGATGTTGTCCTTGAGTAGCACGGTGACGCCGTCGAGCGGGCCGATCAGGGCACCGTCGCGGGCGCGGCGGTCGCTGGCCGCGGCCCGTACGAGCGCGTCCGGGGCGACCGTCAGCACCGCGCGCAGCCGTGGGTCGAGGTGCCCGATCCGGTCGAGGTCGGCCTGGGCCAGCTCGACCGCGGTGACCTCGCCCGCCGCACGGCGCCGTTGCAGCTCGACGATGTCCATCTCAGAGCACGGGCAGCAGCGACCGCAGCTCGTACGGGGTGACGCTGCGCCGGTAGGCATCCCACTCGGTGCGCTTGTTGCGCAGGAAGTAGTCGAAGACATGCTCGCCCAGGGTTTCCGCGAGCAGTTCGGAGTTCTCCATCTCGGCGAGCGCCTCGCCGAGGTTCTGCGGGAGATTGGCGTAGCCCGCCGCTCGGCGCTCGGAGTCCGACAGCGACCACACGTCGTCCTCGGCGGCGGGCGGCAGCTCGTAGCCCTCGGCGATGCCCTTGAGGCCCGCGGCGAGGATCACCGAATAGGCCAGGTACGGGTTGCACGCCGAGTCCAGCGACCGGATCTCGACCCGCCGCGAGGACGCCTTGGCCGGGGAGTACATCGGCACCCGGACCAGCGCGGAGCGGTTGGCGTGGCCCCAGCAGACCGCCGTGGGCGCCTCGCCGCCGACGATCAGGCGCTTGTAGGAGTTGACCCACTGGTTGGTGATCGCGGAGATCTCGCGCGCGTGCTTGAGCAGGCCCGCGACGAACGCCTTGCCGGACGCGGAGAGCTGGTAGGGGTCCTCGTGGTCGTGGAAGGCGTTGCGGTCGCCCTCGAACAGGCTGACGTGGGTGTGCATGCCGGAGCCGGGCTGGTTGGAGAACGGCTTGGGCATGAACGAGGCGAACACGCCCTGGGTGAGCGCGACCTCCTTGACCACGTACCGGAACGTCATGACGTTGTCGGCCATGGTGAGCGCGTCGGCGTAGCGCAGGTCGATCTCCTGCTGGCCGGGCGCGCCCTCGTGGTGGCTGAACTCCACCGAGATCCCCATCGCCTCCAGAGTCTCGATGGCGTGCCTGCGGAAGTGCGTCGCGGTGGCGTGGCTGGCCTGGTCGAAGTAGCCGCCGTTGTCCGCCGGGATGGGCTCGCTGCCGTCGCTGGGCAGGTTGCTGAGCAGGAAGAACTCGATCTCCGGGTGCACGTAGCAGGTGAACCCGGCCTCGCTGGCCTTGGACAGGGTGCGGCGCAGCACATGCCGCGGGTCGGCCCAGGACGGCGAGCCGTCGGGCATGGCGATGTCGCAGAACATGCGCGCCGAGTAGGGCTCGCCCTCCGGGGTCTCCCAGGGCAGCACCTGGAAGGTGGCCGGGTCGGGCTTGGCGATCATGTCGGACTCGTAGACACGGGAGAAGCCCTCGATCGCCGAGCCGTCGAAGCCGATGCCCTCGGCGAACGCGCCCTCCAACTCGGCGGGCGCCACCGCGACCGACTTGAGGAAGCCGAGCACGTCGGTGAACCACAACCGGACGAACCGGATGTCGCGCTCCTCTAGCGTGCGCAGGACGAACTCTTGCTGGCGATCCATGAGCGCAGCGTAGACATCAACCGCCAGTCTTCGCCGCACCGACGGGTTGTGACGTGATCCGCAGCGACATCACCGCGGCGATCGCGCAGAGGCCGCCCGCGATGTACCAGGCCAGGTCGTAGCTGCCCTGGTGGTCGCGGACGTACCCGGCGCCGAACGCGGCGACGGCGGCGCCGACCTGGTGCGACGCGAACACCCAGCCGAACACGATCGGGCCGTCCACTCCGAACACCCGTCGGCACAGCGCCACTGTCGGCGGCACGGTGGCCACCCAGTCGAGGCCGTAGAACACGATGAAGCCCCACATGGGCAGTCCCGTGGTGGGCGCGAACAGGTGCGGCAGCACGAGCAGCGACGCGCCGCGCAGGCTGTAGTACGCGACGAGCAGGTAGCGCGGGTCGACCTTGTCGGTGAGGTAGCCCGACGCGATGGTGCCTGCCACGTCGAACAGGCCGACCAGGGCGAGCAGGCCCGCGGCGGTGGTCTGCGGCATGCCGTGGTCGTGCGCGGCGGTGACGAAGTGCGTGCCGATGAGCCCGTTGGTCGAGGCGCCGCAGATCGCGAACCCGCCCGCGAGCAGCCAGAACGTCCGGTTGCGGATGGCCTCGCGGAGCACAAGGACGGCCCGGCGAGCGCTGCTGCCCACGGGCGGGGGCGGCGGGGGTTCGACGCCGGGCTCGGCGCCGTAGGCGGTGGTGCCGACGTCGCTCGGGTGGTCGCGCAGGGCGACGAGGACGAGCGGCACCACGGCGAGCGCGGCGAACGAGACGGCCAGCGACGCCGGGCGCCAGCCGTGGTCGTCGGCGAGGTGGGCGACGACCGGGAGGAACACCAGTTGGCCCGCGGCGCCCGCCGCGGTGAGCACACCGCTGACCAGGCCCTGGTGCTTGACGAACCAGCGGGAGGTGACTGTCGCGACGAAGGTGAGCGCCATCGAGCCGGTGCCGATGCCGACGAACACGCCCCAGAACAGCAGGAGCTGCCAGCTCGCGGTCATGAACACGGTCAGGCCGCTGCCCGCCGCGACGAGCAGAAGCGCACCGACGACCACACGGCGCATGCCGAGCCGATCCATGAGCGCGGCGGCGAACGGCGACATGACGCCGTAGAGCAGCAGGTTGATCGAGACCGCGAACGAGATGGTGGCCGTCGACCAGCCGAACTCACGGTGCAGCGGCTCGATCAGCACGCTCGGCGCCGCCCGGAACGCTGCGGCGCCGACCAGCGCGACGAACGCGACCCCGGCGACGAACCAGGCCCAGTGCGGACGGCGGACTCGGACGGGCGCGTTCTCCAGGTGGGTCACTGGGCAAGCCTGCGGTGCCCGCGCCGACCGATCGAGTGGCCTGATTGCCAATATGTGCAAGAATCTGGCCATGACGCACCGGGTGGCCGTGCTCGCCATCGAGGAGGCGGTCGGTTACGACCTGTGCATCCCGCCGCAGGTACTGCACGCCGCCGTGGCCGCCGACCGGTCGCCGCATTACGAGGTCGTGGTCTGCGGCGTGGACGCCAAGCCGGTGCGGCTGACCACGGGGTTCACCGCCGTGCTGGACCACGGCCCGGAGGCGCTGGCCACGGCGGACTCGGTGATCGTGCCCGGCACCAGGTCGGTCGGGCCGCGGCACCTGGGCACGCTGCCCGGCCCGGTGGCCGACGCGCTGGCCGTGATCCGACCGGGCACCCGGGTGATGTCGATCTGCACGGGCGCGTTCGTGCTCGCCGCGGCCGGTCTGCTGGACGGGCGGCCCGCGACGACGCACTGGCGGTTCGCCGACGAGTTCCGCGCGCTCTACCCCGCCGTCGACCTCGACCCGGACGTGCTGTTCGTCGACGACGGCGACGTGCTGACCTCCGCGGGGCTCGGCGCGGGCGTCGACCTGTGCCTGCACGTGGTGCGCTCCGACCACGGCAGCGAGGTGGCGAACCGGGCGGCGCGGTACTGCGTGGTGCCGCCGTGGCGCGCGGGCGGGCAGTCGCAGTTCATCGACCAGCCGCTACCCGCCGAGTCCGGCGGGGTCTCGCCGACGCGGGCGTGGGCGCTGGGCAGGCTGCACGAACCGCTGGACCTGGCGGCGCTGGCGGCGCACGCGTCGATGAGCGTGCGGACGTTCTCCCGGCGGTTCCGGGCCGAGACCGGGCTGTCGCCGGGCGCCTGGCTGGTGCGGCAGCGGGTTCGGCACGCGCGGCGACTGCTGGAGACCACGGACCTGCCCGTCGATCAGGTGGCGGAACGGTCGGGCCTGGGCAGCGCGGCGTCGCTGCGCCAGCACCTGCGTACCGCGATCGGGGTCTCGCCGCTGGCCTACCGCAAGACCTTCCGCGCTTCCTGAGAACCACCCTGTGGATAGTTTCCGACGCCCTCAGTCATCCCGGCCTACGATTCCCCCATGCTCACGCGCCGGATCTTCCTCGGGGCCCTCGCGCTCACCGCAGCGCTCGCCTCGGGCTGCACCTCGTCCGACGAGCCGACGGGAGGAGGACCGTCGAGCGACCTGCCCGATGGCGGGGCGTTACTGCGCGACGCCTCGGCGGCCACCCGCGACATCAGAAGCGCGCACTTCGTGCTCAAGGTCAACGGGACCGTCCCCGCGATCTCCGTGCAGAACGCCGAAGGCGACCTGACCCGCGAGGGCGGCCCGTCCGGCGCGGCGAAGGGCACGGTCAAGCTGACCCTGCTCGGCCAGCTCATCGAGGGCGAGTTCGTGCTGGTCAACGACTCCCTCTACCTCAAGGGGCCCACCGGCGGGTTCCAGCAGTACCCGGCCTCGCTCAGCGCCAGCATCTACGACCCCTCGGCGATCCTCAACCCGGACAAGGGAATCGCGAACATCCTGGCCAAGATCACCAACCCGCGCACGGTCGGCAAGGAGGACATCGACGGCACCCCGGCCTTCAAGGTCACCGGGTCGGCCACCAAGGACGTGGTCGCCGCGGTGGTGCCCGGGGTGAGCACCGACGTGGAGATCACCGTGTGGCTGCGGGAGGACAACAAGCGGCCGGTGAAGGCGTCGGTGGCGCTGCCCAGCGGGGAAGGCCAGTCCGCATCCGTCGACCTGACACTGTCCGATGTGGACAAGCAGGTCACCATCACCCCGCCCGCCTGAGATGACGGCCACCACCGAGGCGGGCAGGCGCGGCCGCTCTGTCGCGATCGGCGCGGGCGGGCTGGCCGTGCTGCTCGGCGCGCTGGACACCTACGTGGTGGTCAGCGTCATCCGACAGATCATCGAGGATCTGCAGATCCCGGTGAACCGGCTGGAGAAGGTCACCCCGATCGTCACCGGCTACCTGCTCGGCTACATCGCGGCGATGCCGCTGCTCGGCCAGGCGTCGGACCGGTTCGGACGCAGGCTCGTGCTGCAACTCTGCCTGCTCGGGTTCCTCGCGGGGTCGGTGATCACCGCGGTGTCGACCGACCTGACCATGCTGGTCACCGGGCGGGTCGTGCAGGGCGTGGCCAGCGGGGCGCTGCTGCCGGTGACCATGGCGCTCGCGGCAGACCTGTGGGGCGAACGCAAGCGGTCGACGGTGCTCGGCGCGGTCGGCGCGGCCCAGGAGTTGGGCAGCGTGCTCGGCCCGCTCTACGGCATCGCCCTGGCTAGCCTGCCGCTGTGGGCCGACGCGTTCGGCATCACCGGGTGGCGCGGGGTGTTCTGGGTGAACGTGCCGCTCGCGGTGCTGGCGATGGCCGCCATCCAGGTCACGGTGCCCGCGCACCGGCGGGCCGCCGATCCGGTCCGGGTCGACGTGGTCGGCGGGCTGCTGCTGGCGGTGACACTCGGGCTGGCCGTGGTCGGTCTCTACAACCCCGACCCGCGCACGGCGGTGCTGCCGCCGTGGGGGCCGCCGCTGCTCGTCGGGGCGCTCGTCGCGCTGGTCGCGTTCCTGCTCTGGGAACGGCGCGCCCGAACCAAGCTGATCGACCCGGCGGGCGTCGCGATGCGTCCGTTCCTGGCGGCGCTGGCCGTGTCGATGGCGGCGGGCGGGGCGCTGATGGTCACCCTGGTGAACGTCGACCTGTTCGCCCAGACCCTGCTCGGCGAGGACGACCGCGGCGGCGTCCTGCTGCTGCTGCGGTTCCTGGTGGCGCTGCCCTTCGGTGCCGTGCTCGGCGGTGTCCTGGCAGGCCGCCTCGGCGACCGGGTGGTGTCGGTGGCGGGGATGCTGATCGCGGGCGCGGGGTACCTGCTGATGTCGTTCTGGCCGCTGGACCTGCTGTCCTCGGCTCACCCGCTGGGCCTGCCCCGGCTCGACACCGACCTCGCCGTCGCCGGGTTCGGCCTCGGCCTGGTCATCGCCCCCCTGTCGGCCGCCGTCCTGCGCGTCGTCCCGACCGAACGCCACGGCGTGGCGTCGGCCGGGGTCGTGGTGGCCCGGATGACCGGGATGCTGGTCGGTGTGGCCGCGCTGTCCGCGTGGGGGCTGCACCGGTTCCACAGCCTGACCGCGAACCTGAACGCCCCCTTGCCCTTCGGCAAGGACCCTGCGGTGGCCGCGCGAGAACTGGCCGACTACCAGGCGGCGGTGCAGCAGGCCCTGCTGACGCAGTACACGGACATCTTCCTGATCACGGCAGTGGTCTGCCTGGCGGGCGCCCTCCTGGCGCTGCTGATCAGCACCCGACCAACCCCCACACCACCTCCCGACGATTAGTGCCTGTCCTGCGACCGTGGCGTGCCCGGCGCTGGCGAATTCACGGACACGAGCGCCGAACTACTACCCTTTACTCATGAGCACTCCGGTAAAGCGTTCGGATGACGGGTCTCGGGTGCGCACGACCAAGGTCAGCAGCAAGAACCAGGTGACCCTTCCGGTGGCGGCGCTGGCCGCCGCTCATGTGCGCCCGGGGGACGTGTTGCGAGTCGAAGTCGAGGCCGATGGGGTGTTTCGGCTCATCCGGCACACCGACCCGTTCCTTGACGCGCTGGACGAACTGGCTGGTTCCGCGCCCGGGTTGACAGCGGCCGTCGACCTCCAAGAACTGAGGGATGAATGGGAGCGGTAGTCCTCGACGCGAGTGTCGTGATCGCGGTGTTCGACCCGCTGGACGCACACCACCTGTCCGCCATCGAAGTCGTCCGCGGCCAGCACGTGGCGGGCAGCCAGTTCGTCGTGCCGAGTTCGGTACTGGCCGAGGTACTCGTCGGGGAGGCGAGGCGCGACGGCGGAATCGTCGATCATCGACTGGCAGCGGTGAACCGGCTCTTCGGCACCTGCCGACCGGTTGACCAGGACGTGGCCGTGGCAGCGGCTCAACTGCTTGCGCGACACCGGGCTCTCCGGCTGCCCGACGCCCTGGTCATCGCTACCGGGATCGTGGAGAACGCCACCGTGATCCTGACCGCGGACAAGCGGTGGGCCGAGATCGACGACCGAATCACGGTGCTCGGCGACGGCTGAACCGGACGTCCACTGTGGACGATTCGAGGCTGGTGACGCCGGTTCGGTCCTGACTGACCCGGGCTTGGCCACGGCAGGCGGCGGTGGGCCGAAACGTCGTGGCGACAATTGGCTTGGCGCGGCCATGATTGCTGGTATGGAGACGACCGTGGCGCTGCGTCGGATCGGGGCCTTCGAGGAGCGGTTCGCGAAGGTGCAGGCGACCGACGTGGTGGATCTCGGGTGGGGGTACGCGCTGCTGCAGGCGCACTATCCGGCTTCCTGGCACCACAATCGGGTCGTGGTGACCGGGCCGGTGCCCGCCGCCGAGGTGGTGGCGGCGGCCGACGAGGTACTGGGCGGGGCGGGGCTCGCGCATCGGCTGGTGCAGGTCAACGAGGACGCGCGGGGGGCCGAGTTCACCGCGGCCTTCGACAAGGCCGGCTACCAGACGCACGAGCGGATTGTGACGATGATCCACTCGGGGGTGCTGCCCGCGCGGGACACCGGGCGGGTGGAGGCGATCACCTTCGCGGAACTGCGGCCGTCGCTGCGGCAGGACTGGCAGGCGGACTACCCACAGGACCCCGCGGACGTGATCACCCAGCTCACCGACCGCGTCCTGCTGTACGCCCAGGGCGCCGACGTCACCTTCCTCGCCGTGCGCGACGACCGCGGCGAGGTGCTCGCGCGCGGCGAACTGTACGTCGCCGACGGGCTGGCGCAGTTCGAGAACCTGATCACCCGGCCGGAGAGCCGGGGCAGCGGGTTCGCCCGGGCCCTGGTGACCGAGGCACTGCACCGATCGCGCGAGGCGGGGGCGGACCTGTGCTACCTGATCGCGGAGGCCACCGACTGGCCGCGCGCGTGGTACCGGCGGATGGGCTACCGCGACGCCGAACAGGTCCACATCTTCCAGCGATCGCCCTGAGCGAGCCCGCGCAACGAGCCTTGTGACCAGCGCCACCGCCGTCGAATCTGGCCCGCCCGGCGCTCGAACTCGGCCGCCTGCAGGCCGGACGGACGCACTGACCTGCGACGTCCTGCTCGATGACACCGCGTAGCCGGCCGGACACGTGATCGCTAACCTTGGCAGGCTGTCGACCGCTTACCCCAAGGGAGCATCATGACCACGGCTCGGGAAGCACCGGACATTCTCTCGGCAGAATTCGCCGCCGACCCCTATGCGGCCTACCGGATCATGCTCGAAGATTCGCCGCTGGTCTGGCATGAGCCGACCAACAGTTTCATCGCGTCGCGGTACGAGGACGTGGCGCGAGTATTCAAGGACCCCGTCTTCACCACCGAGAACTACGGCTGGCAGCTCGAACCGGTGCACGGCCGGACCATTCTGCAGATGAGCGGGACCGAGCACTCCGTCCGCCGGGCCCTGGTCGCGCCCGCCTTCCGCGGCAACGAGTTACAGCGGAAGTTCCTCCCGGTGATCGAACGCAATGCGGGCGAACTCATCGACGGATTCCGGGAATCCGGCCGGGTGGATCTGGTCGCCGATTTCGCCAGGCGCTTTCCGATCAACGTCATCGCGGACATGCTCGGCCTGGACAAAACCGACCACGAACGGTTCCAGGGCTGGTACACGGCCATTATCGCGTTTCTCGGCAACCTGAGCCAGGACCCCGAGGTGACCGCGGCGGGAATGCGCACCCGCACGGAATTCGCCGAGTACATGATCCCGGTCATCCGGGCCCGGCGCGACGATCTCGGCGACGACCTGCTCTCCGCGCTGTGCGCCGCGGAGATCGACGGAACCCGGATGAGCGACGAGGACATCAAGGCGTTCTGCAGCCTGTTGCTCGCCGCGGGCGGTGAAACCACCGACAAGGCCATCGCCAGCCTGTTCGCCAATCTCCTGGCGCACCCCGAGCAGCTCGACGCGGTGCGCGCGGACCGGAGCCTGATCGCGCCCGCGTTCGCCGAGACGTTGCGCTACACCCCGCCCGTGCACATGATCATGCGCCAGCCCGCCGAAGACGTCGAACTGTCCGGCGGGACCGTGCCCAAGGGCAGCACGCTGACCTGCCTGATCGGCGCCGCCAACCGCGACCCGCGGCGCTTCGCCGACCCGGACACGTTCGACATCTTCCGCGCCGACCTGCCGACCGCCACGGCGTTCTCGGCCGCCGCCGACCACCTCGCGTTCGCGCTGGGCAGACACTTCTGCGTCGGTGCGCTGCTGGCCAAGTCCGAGGTCGAGGTGGGCGTCAACCAACTCCTGGACGCCCTGCCCGACCTGCGCCTCGACGACGACTTCAGGCCGGTCGAGCGGGGCGTGTTCACCCGCGGACCGGAGGCCCTGCGGGTGCGGTTCACCCCGACGGCGCGAACCGCCTGAGCCGCGGGTGACCCGGAGGGCCCGTCACCAGGGCGCGGGAGCGGGCATCGGGGCCACCTGGTTCGGCGCGTAGGTGGGCGTGAACTCGACCGGCAGGGCGGCCAGCCCGCGCATCCACACCGACGGCCGCCAGACCAGCGACTCCGCGGGCACCGCCAGCGACACGTCCGGCAGCCGGTCCAGCAGCACCTCGACGGTCGCCTTCGCGATGACCTCCGCGACCTCGGGCGCCGGGTACGGGCACCCGTGTTCGCCGTGGCCGAAGGACATGTGCGCGTGGTTGCCGCCCGCGCCCGAGTAGGCGTCCGGCCGCACGTGCGGGTCCGCGTTCGCCGCAGCGAGGCCGAGCACCATCAGGTCGCCCGCCCGGATGCGCCTGCCGCCGAGCTGGGTGTCGCGGACGGCGAAGCGGCCAAGGAAGTTCTGCGTCGGCGTGTCCTGCCAGAGCACCTCGTTGAGCGCCTGGCCGACACTGCCCCGGCCGCCGGACAGCGTCAGCGCGAACCGGGCGTCGGTGAGCATCAGCCGGATGGTGTTGCCGATCCAGTTGGCCGTGGGCTGCTGCGCCGCCGCGGTCACCACGATCAGGTCGAGCACGATGTCGTCCTCGGCGAGGCCTGCCGGGTGGTCGAGCAGCCGCGACGGCACGTCCGGGCCCGGCCGGGCCCGCTTGCCCGCCACCAGCCGCCGCATGGTCGCCGCGACGCGCAGGTGGGCCGCCATCGCGTCGCTGCCGTTGTCCAGTGAGATGGCGATGTCGCGCACCAGGTCCGGCGTGTCGGCCTCGGGCATCCCATACATCTTGGCCACCACCAGCAGCGGGATCTTCAGCGCGTAGTCGGCCATCAGGTCGGCCTTGCCGCTGCCAGCGAACGCGTCGATGAGCCGGTCGGCGATCCGCTCGCAGTGCGACCGCAGCTCGAACTGGTCGACCGCGGCGAGGGCGTCGCCGATGGCGCCCGCCCGGCGCTGGTGCTCGGCGCCCTCGGTGAACATGATCGAGGTGTTGTAGCCGACGAACGGCAGCAGCGGCCAGTCGGCCGGGACGCGGTCCCAGGCGTTCCAGCGGCGGGTGTCCCTGGCGAAGAGCTGGGAGTCGCTGGTGACCTGGTGCACCTCGCGGTAGCCGGAGACGAACCAGGCCGGGATGCCGCCGTCGAGCAGGATCGGGGCCACCGGGCCGTGCAGGCGGCGGATCTCGCCGTAGAGCGCGGCGGGGTCCTGCTGGAACCGCGGCCCGTAGAGCGGCACCGCCTCCGCGTGCGTCGGGTCGACTTCGGCTGCCGTCGTGGTGGTGGGCCAGCCTGCGTCGGCGGGGTGCGGGGCGTCGGTCATGGCGTGGTCTCCCGGGCGGCGGAAAGGGTGTGGAGGTGGCGGACGAGGGTGATCAGCACCTGCTTGGACGACTCCCTGGTCCGGGCGTCGCAGTCGATCAGCGGCACGTCCTCGGACAACGTCAGCGCGTCGCGGACCGCGCGCAGGTCGTGCACCGGGCCGTCGAAGTTGTTGCGAGCCACGATGAACGGCATCCCGTGGTGTTCGAGCCGGTCGATGGCGTACCAGGAATCGGCCAGCCTGCGGGTGTCCACCAGGACCACCGCGCCCAGCGTGCCAGCGAACAGCCGGTCCCACAGGAACCAGAACCGGTCCTGGCCGGGTGCGCCGAACAGGTAGAGCACCATCTGCTCGTCGAGGCTGATCCGGCCGAAGTCGAACGCGACGGTGGTGGTCGCCTTGTCCAGCACGCCTGCCGTGTGGTCGATGCCGACACCGGCCTGCGTCATGGTCTCCTCGGTGCTCAGCGGACGGATCTCGCTGACCGAGCGGACCAGGGTCGTCTTACCGACACCGAACCCGCCGACGATCACGATCTTGAGGCCCTCCGCGGCCGTGCTCGATAACGGAGCGCGGTCGGTCCGCTCAGAGATTGTGGAGTCCAACGAGCACCTTCTTCAGGAAATCGGCGGCGGGGAGCTGCGCGGCGGCGCGGGTCGAGGTGGGGTGGCGGGCGACCACCCGGCCGGTGGCGATCAGGTCGCCGACGAGGATCTTCACCACGCTGACCGGGAGCCCCAGCTCGGCGGACACCTCCACGACCGCGGTCGGGAACCGGCACAGCCGCAGGATCTTGACGTGCTCGGACTGCATGCCCGCGCTGGGGTCGCACTCGCTCACGATCAGGGTGACCAGGTCGAGGTCGCGTTCGTCCGCGCGACTGCGCCCGCCGGTCACGGTGTAGAGCCGGTCGGGGTCCTCGCTGTCGACGGCCCTCCGGCTCATGCCGGCCGACTGCTGGGCCGCGCGACGCGGGGCGGCGCCGTGAGGAAGGCCCCGATCTGCTCGATCATCTCGTCCATGTTGTGCCCGACCAGGCCGACGTCGGCGTCATCGGCGGTCAGCACGGCCAGGTGCGCGCCCACCCCGGCCTCCACGATGAACAGCAGCCCGCCGTGGAACTCGGTCATCGACTGGCGCACTCCCCCGGAGCCGTCGCCGAACTCGACGGACGCGCCGTGCGAGAGTGCCTGGAAGCCCGCGGCGATCGCGGCCAACTGGTCGGCCTGGTCCACGGTCATCTCGGCTGTGTGGCACAGCCTGAGGCCGTCCCGGGACAACACCAGCGCGTATCGGGCACCCGGCGTCTTCTCCACCAGGTCTTCCAGCAGCCATTCGAGGCTCGGGTTTGTCGTGGTCATCGGGATTCTGGGGTGGTGGCCCCGGGCGGCGGCCCGGAACACCTGCCCGCACTCCAATCTGTCACTGGCCGCGGGCCGGTCGCCCGGCACGGTTGGCTATCGGGGGACGGCAGCGCGCGGGCGTGGTCATCGACCGCTGTCGTCCTTGGTCTCGCCTGCTTCTTCCGGCACGACATCGGCGTCGAGCACCGGGTCGGGCTGCTCGGTGCGAGCCGCCGCCCGGAACGCGCCGAATCGGGCACCCGCGGCGGCGCGCGGCCGCGGCGAGGGGGTGAGCGGGGCGACGGCGGGCGGCGAGGGCAGGGTGGCCGCCAGGGTGTGGCCGCGGTGGCGCTTGGGCAGGGACCCGCTGTCGTCCGGCGCGGGCTCCTCGGGGAGTTCGGCCAGCGCGAGCGAGCCGGTGTCGGACACCGACCCGGTCAGCACGCCGGAGAGCGACTGCGCGCCGTTGTCGCCTGCTGCCGACGCCGACCCGGTCAGCACGGCCCGCGGCGCGACCCAGGAGTCCTGCCGCACCTGGGTGATCAACCGGTGCGGGATCCTGATCACCACGCCGACGCCGCCGCGCGAGGACGGCCGGAAGAACACGTGCAGCTCGTGCTTGCGGGCCAGGCAGCCGACCACGGCCAGGCCCAGCCGGGTACCGGACAGCGTCGCCAGGTCCAGCGGCTCGGCAGGCGACACCGCCCGCTCGGCCCGTTGCAGCGCGGCGGGCTTCATGCCGAGGCCGCCGTCCTCGATGGTGATCACCACGCCCGCGTGCAGTTCCTCGACGTAGATGTGCACGTCTTCCGACGGCGCGGAGAACCGGGTGGCGTTGTCCATCAGCTCGGCCAGGGCGTGCATGACGTCTTCGGCGGCGTACCCGGCGACCGCGGCGGCGCTGGTGGAGTGCAGCCGGATGCGCTGGTAGGCGTTGATCCGCCCCATCGCGCCGCGCAGGATGCTCTCCATCACGATCGGCTTGGTCCAGCGCCTGCCGGACCGGGCGCCGCTGAGCACCGCGATGCTGTCCGCCAGCCTGCCGGTCTGCGCCGTGGCGTGGTCCAGTTTCAGCAGGTCGCCGAGGACCTCCTCGGAGTGCCGGTTCTCCATCTCGCGCAGGTCGGCGAGGGTGCTGGTGGCCAGCGCCTGCACCCGGCTCGCGGCGTTGGCGCACGCGGCCATGGCGGCGGCGCGCTGCCGCTCGCCGACGCTGATCTCCCTGGTGAGCAACTGCAGGATGTGCTCGTGCAGGTCGCTGGCCTGCGCCGGGGCCTCGGCCAGCACGGTGTCCGCAGACGCGCCGTGGCGCAACTGCCGCACCGCGGTCGGCAGCGTCTGCCGGGCCAGGACGGCGAGTTCGGCGGCACGGGCATCCACCTCGTCGCGCATCGACTCGACCTCGTCGCGCATCAGTTCGACCTCGTCGGCGCGCCGCGCCGCGACACCAGCGCGGTGCCCGGCCATGGCTAAGGCGACGCCGAGCAGCACCACGAGCAGCGCGCCGAAGACCCCCACCAGGGCCCGGGACTCCGACGGCGTCTCGACCGTCACCCACACCCAGACACCACCCGCGACGACCACGGCGGCGAGCGGTGCCAGCACGCCCTGCTCGACGAGCGGACGCTCCTCCCGGTGACTGACGGGCACAGATGACATCTGATCTAGGTCCTCACGTCCGGTTGGCGGCTGAACACGGGCTCGGTGACCAGCCTGACGGACGACCCTGGGACACCCGCGCTACGCCGTCCGGCGGGAGCGACTCCTTGGGCCACACCAGTTTGCTCACTCTCAGCCCGACGCTCGGTGGCGCGGCCGCCGACCACGGGTACCCCGGTCGGGCCGCTCACGAGTGCAGGAGCGTACTGCCTACCGGGTGTCATCGGCCAGAACGGGATCGTGAGAATTCGGCGGCGGAACCTCAGAGGGCATTTTGAAACTGGATCACTTGTCTGGTTCGCGGGCGAGTCGTCGGGACATTGTCATGATCATGGCGATGTGGACCATGGCTTCGTGGTGGTCGGGCAGGGTCTCGTAGTCGCGGACGCAG
>NZ_JBQTHF010000063.1:0-31701 GCF_052390155.1 Actinokineospora sp.
TATGTTTGGAAGAGCGGGAGATTATCTCTCGGGAGTTGAGTCGGAACGAGGGCTGTTCGACCCGTTTCATTGGAAGGCTGCTCGGGCGGCATCATTCAGCGGTCGCCCGTGAGATTGACAATAACGGCGGGCGGCGTGATTATCGGGCGGTGGACGCGCAGAGTCGGGCCGACGTGAATCGCCGGAGACCTCGGGCGCGGAAATTGGAGTCGTCGGCCCGGTTGCATGATGCGGTCAATGAAGGCCTGTGTCAGAGGTGGTCGCCGCGCCAGATCAGCCGAAGAATCCGTGACGAGCATCCAGACGATCCGGAGATGCGTGTGTCGCACGAGACGATCTACGAGTGTCTGTATCTGCAGGCGCGCGGCGAGCTGCGCACTCAGATGAAGCTCGCGCTGCGTCAGGGCCGGACACGCAGGGTCGACCGATCACGGGCCTCGGCGAGCAAGGGCGGCCAGATCAGGGGCATGATCAATATCAGCGAGCGACCGAAAGAGGCCGAGGACCGGGCGGTGCCGGGATTTTGGGAGGGCGATCTTATTATCGGAAAAGGCAACAAATCGCAGATCGCGACCCTGGTCGAGCGTACCACGAGATTCGTCATGCTCGTCCGCATTCCGTACGACCGGAACGCTGAGCGAGTTGCGGCACTGCTCGCCAGGAAGATGCAAACCCTGCCCGAGTTCATGCGGAATAGCATCACCTGGGACCAGGGCAAGGAAATGGCCCGACACGCCGACTTTACCATCCGCACCGGAATGCCGGTCTACTTCTGCGACCCGCACTCGCCCTGGCAGCGTGGCAGCAACGAGAACACCAACGGCTTGCTCCGCCAGTATTTTCCCAAAGGAACCGACTTGTCATTGCACAGCCAGGCGGACCTTGATAGGGTGGCGGCAGAGCTAAACGGTAGGCCCCGGCAAACGCTGAACTGGCGAAAGCCGATCGAAGTCTTCAGCGATCTGATAGCGAACCCCGTGTCGCAATGATCATTTGATTCCGCCCACTCTTGGGGGCGTGATGGGCAGGTTGATTCAGCATTCGGCCGGTGTACAGAATTGGGCGTGGAACTCGCACCAGACGCTCTATGACATGGTGCGAACCAATGCGCGGGGGTCGGGGGCCGTCAGTGAGGCCGATCGGGCTTGGGCGGACTTTGCCAGCTCATGGCCGAGTCCAAGGCCGATGTCGATCAGGCGCTGGCCGAGGCCGGGGTGAGCTGGGAAGGATTGGGCGCCGAGGCGATGACCGCCGGGCTCACGCCGCTTGCCCAGTGGGCCGATGACGCGGGCACGGCTGGAGTGGCGAGCACCGCGAGTGTGAACACGGTCGGGGCGGCGTTCGCGCACGCGTCGTACTCGATGCCGGAGCCGGTGCAGGTCACCTCGACGGCGAACTCCGACTTCGGCGGGGTGCCCTCGTCGTTCGTGCACATGTTCGGTGGGCAGACCGACCAGGACCGGCAGGAACAGGCGGCGCAGGAGGCGAAGCGGCGCGCCGTGGAACTGATGACCGGCTATGAGACCGAGTCCGGCTCCGCGGTGGGCAACGTCGGGACGTTCGTGCCGCCGCAGCCGGTCACGGTGGCCGCCGCGCAACCCACCATCACGCCACCGGCTGTGGACTCCGCCGACAGCCGATTCGTCGGCCCGACCGGCCGGGACAGCGAACCTGGCGGCTGGCCGGGCACAGCCGGGTTGTCCGCCCGCGTGCCCGGAGCAGGCACCGACCTGGTCACGCCCGGTGGCGCCACCGCGACCGCAGGCGCGGCGCCGGTGCCCGTCCCCGGTGCGGGCGGGCCGTTCGTTCCGGTGCCCGGCAGTGGTCTTCCTGGTAGTGGTCTTCCCGGCAGTGGTGTTGTGCCTGGCCCGGGTGCGCCGATCGGCGGTCTCGTGCCGTGGAGCGGTCGCCCCGGTGGCAGGCCGGGTGGACTCCTTGGTGGGCCGCGCGGGTTGGGCGGTCCGGCCATCGGTGAGCAGATCCGTGGTGGGCGGGCTGGTGGCGGGTTGCCGGGCGCCGGGGTCGGCGAGCACGGCCCGGGCAGGGGCGGTTCGGTCGGCGACGATGGGCATCGGGGTGCCGGGAGGGGCGCACTCCCGGGGGCAGGCGAGCATGCCGGTGGCGCGCGAGGCGGTGCCGCCGGGCGCGCGGGCGGGACTGCGGGTCCGATGGGCGCGGGAGGCGGCGCGCCGCGCGAGGAGGACGGGGAGCACTTCTCGCCGGGGTACCTGCTCGACCACCACAACGAGTTCTGGGACGTTTTTCCGCCAGTGGCGCCACCGGTCATCGGCGAGGACTGACAGTGCCGCGGGTGATCCAGCTTTCCCTGGCGGAGTACGACTTCCTGTGGGAGCACTGGGAACTCGGGCCGTTCCCGACAATCCTGGACATTGCCTCCCACGGGAGCACGGTGGCCGAGCGCGACGGGCTCCGACGCGCGGCGTGGACATCGCTGGCGGCCAAGGGGCTGGGCGAGCCGGGCGGGTTCGACCCGCGTCTGGAACGCTGGCTCGGCAGGCTCGCTCGGCCCGAGTGGGAACTCGACGCCCGGCTGCACTTGCGCTCCGGCGGGCCACGGACCTCGGCGCTCATCGGGTGGACCGGGGCCGACGCGGTCGTGGCCGTGCTCGACGCCGGGCGGCTGGGGTTGTGGGTCGAATCCTCCGCGCGGGCGGTGTCGGCGGCGGTGTCGCTGCTGCCCGCGCACCCGCCGGGAACCGGCACTTCGATCACCATCCCGGCCGACACCCTCGACGCCGCCGCCGCGCGGGCGGGCAGCGACCGGACCGCGTTCGCCCGCGCACTGCTGTCGCACGGGGTCGGTAGGGACGAGACGAACAAGCTCGCCGACGTGTTCGGTGCTGTCGTCCGACTCGGTCACTTCGGCTTCGCTCATACGCCTCGGGGCCGTGCTGCCCGCGAGCGCGCCGACCACGTGGTCAGCTTCTACGACACCCACAGTCACCGGTACCTGTTCACCCGCAAGGCGAGCGGTGACAGGCACTGGGTCACCCTCACACCGGGCACTGACGCCGCCGTCGCTCGTCAGCTCGACGAACTACGCGGCACGCTGGTCGGGGTCTGACCGGAACCCCCACTCTGCCGACTCCCCGGTACCGGGGGCATCATTGCCCGCGTGACAGAGCACTTCCAGGTACACGGCGGCGCCCGGCTCGCAGGCGAGGTCGCGGTAGTCGGCGCCAAGAACAGCGTGCTCAAGCTGATGGCGGCGGCACTGCTCGCCGAGGGGGCGACGACGCTCACCAACTGCCCGGACATCCTCGACGTGCCGCTGATGGCGGACGTGCTGCGCAGCCTCGGCTGCGAGGTGACCATCGACGGCGACACCACGGTGATCACCAGCCCGGCCGAGTTGAACCACCGCGCCGACTCGGCGTCCATGGGCAAGCTGCGCGCGTCGGTGTGTGTGCTCGGGCCGCTGGTCGGGCGCTGCAAGCGGGCCGTGGTGGCGCTGCCCGGCGGCGACGCGATCGGCTCCCGCCCGCTGGACATGCACCAGAACGGCCTGCGCCAACTCGGCGCGACCAGCGAGATCGAACACGGCTGCGTGGTCGCCGAGGCCGAGGGTCTGCACGGCGCGCAGATCTGGCTCGACTTCCCCAGCGTCGGCGCCACCGAGAACATCCTCATGGCCGCCGTGCTGGCCGACGGCACCACGGTGCTCGACAACGCCGCGCGCGAGCCGGAGATCGTCGACCTGTGCGTGATGCTGCAGCAGATGGGCGCCAAGATCGAGGGCGCGGGCACCTCCACGCTCACCGTGCACGGCGTGCTGTCGCTGCAACCCACCCAGCACCGCGTGGTCGGCGACCGGATCGTCGGCGCCACCTGGGCCTTCGCCGCCGCCATGACCTGCGGCGACATCACCGTCAAGGGCGTCGACCCGCACCACCTCGACCTGGTGCTGGAGAAGCTGCGCACCGCGGGCGCGGAGATCACCACCTTCGCCGACGGCTTCCGCGTGGTGCAGCACGACCGGCCGCGCGCGGTCGACTTCGTGACTCTGCCCTACCCGGGGTTCGCCACCGACCTGCAGCCCTTCGCGATCGCGATGAGCACCATCGCCGACGGCACCTCGATGATCACCGAGAACCTGTTCGAGGCGCGGTTCCGGTTCGTCGAGGAGATGATCCGCCTCGGCGCCGACGCGCGCACCGACGGCCACCACGCGGTCGTGCGCGGCGTGGAGCGGCTCTCCAGCGCCCCGGTGTGGGCCTCCGACATCCGCGCGGGCGTCGGCCTGGTGCTCGCCGGGCTGCGCGCCGAGGGCGTCACCGAGGTGTGGGACGTCTTCCACATCGACCGCGGCTACCCGATGTTCGTGGAGAACATGCAGCGCCTCGGCGCCGACGTCCGCCGGGTCGACATCGAGCCCGAGCGGGCGCTAGCGGACTGACGCGGCCACCCGCTGCGCCATGTTGTTGGCCATGCCCTGGGTGTTCCACGGCTGGTCGACCGGCTGGGTGTCGCCGTGCTCGTCCGTGGCGCGGACGACCAGCTCCACGTCGCCGACGGTGTCCGCCCGCCAGTCGAACGACCACGAGCGCCACGCGTAGCGGCCGAGCTGTTCGCCGAGGTCCGCGTCGGCCCAGTGGCGTCCGCCGTCGACGCTCACCTCGACACGGCTGACCGTGGCCAGCCCGGCCCACGCCCGCCCGTACAGCGCGACGTCGCCCGCGTCGACGATCCGGCGGCGGGTCATGAAATCCGGGAACCCGGGCGGCACCATCAGCGCGCGCGGCCGGATGCCGGTCACCGGTACGCCCGCATCGTCGGTGTCGTGCTTGATCCGGTACGCGGTCTCGTTCTGGAAGCCGGTGAACCGGTGGTCCTGCACGGTGATCCCGCGCAGCCACTTCACGCTCGCCATCCCGTACCAGCCGGGCACCACGAGCCGCACGGGCGCGCCGTGCTGCGGCGGCAGCGGCTGACCGTTCATCTCGTAGGCGAGCAGCAGCTCGCCGCCGAGCGCCTCGGCGACCGACAGGCCGCGCTGGTAGTCCTGCTCGACGCCCCGGTCCGTGCCGTGGTCCATGCCGGTGAACACCACGTCGACCGCGTCGTCGAGCAGACCGGCCTCGGCCAGCAGCGGTGCGAGCGGGGTGCCCGTCCAGCGGGCGGTGCCGACCGCCTCGTCCAGCCACGGCTGGCTGACCGGCCGGGGGTGCAGCCGCGCCCGGCCGTTGCCCGCGCACTCCAGGGTGACGGCCAGCTCGACCCGGGGCCGCGCCCGCAGCGCCGCCAGGTCCAGCTCCAGCGGCGCGTCGACCCGACCGTCGACCGTGAGCCGCCACGAATCCGTTGCCACGTAAGGGATGTCGTAGTGCACGAGGATGTAGTGCAGGCCGGGCGGCGTCAGGTCGTAGCGCAGCGCCTCCAGCGGCATGCCGTGGTTACGCGCGGCCAGCCGGAGTTCGTCGAGGGAGATCCCCTCGTCCGGTGCCGCGATCCGGGACGCCTCACCCGGCCGAACGGTCTGCGTAGTCATGTCTGACAGCCTCACACGCCGGACCGGCCCGCGACACTGACCACTTGGTGTTACCTGGTCCGCTTGGCCGACCGAGAGGCGCAGCCGAACGACGAAAACCGCGCGTGCGGCGTTCGGCGGATGACATGCCGGGACTGTCCAGAGTAGAACTGAACCCCGAACGATGGAAGAGGTAGTGATGGGTGCTCGGCGCCGAATAAGCGCACTGTCCGTAGCGGTCCTGGCGGTCACGGGGCTCGTGGCGTCCCCGTCGGCCGCGTCCGCCGCTCCACCCCTGGCCAAGGCGCCCCTGGCGAAGGGCTATGGCGGCGCGGTCGTGTCCGACACCGTGGAGTCGACCCAGGCGGGCCTCGACGTGCTGCGCCAGGGCGGGACGGCCGCCGACGCGGCGGTCGCGGTCGCCGCGACCCTGGGCGTCACCGACCCGATGATGGCCGGTCTGGGCGGCGGCGGGTACTTCGTGCACTACGACGCCCGCACCGGTCGAGTGTCCACAATCGACGGTCGCGAGACGACCCCCCGCGCGGGCGACGCGCAGATGTTCATCAATCCCGTCACCGGCCTGCCCTACCCGTTCGCGACCGCGGTGAGCAGTGGCCTGTCCGTCGGCACCCCCGGCATGCTCGCGACCTGGGAGCGCGCGCTGCAGCGGTGGGGCCGGTTCGACCTGAGGGACACCCTCAAGCCCGCGATCAAGGTCGCCGACCGGGGCTGGGCGCTCACCCCGCAGTTGCGCAAGGAGATCCTGCAGAACCAGGACCGCTTCAAGCAGTTCAGCTCCACGGCCGCGCTGTTCCTGCCCGGCGGCACCGTGCCCGAGGTCGGCACCCTGATGCGCAACCCGGACCTCGCCGACACCTACCGCGAGATTGCCAAGCGCGGCACCCGCGCGTTCTACGGCGGTGCCATCGGCCGTGACGTCGCCGCGACCACGCAGCACCCGCCGCTGGCCCCGGACGCGACGATCACCCCGCCGCCGGGCCGGATGACGGTCGAGGACCTGCGCGCGTACCGCACGATCGACCAGGCCCCGTCGCACGTGCGCTACCGCGGGCTCGACGTCTACGGCATGGCCCCGAGTTCCAGCGGCGGCATCACCGTCGGCGAGGCGCTCAACATCCTGGAGAACTTCGACCTCGGCAGGCTCGACCGGACCCAGGCGCTGCACCACTACCTGGAGGCCAGCAAGCTCGCCTTCGCCGACCGCAACCGCTACATCGGCGACCCGGCGTTCGTCGACGTGCCGCAGCGCGCGCTGCTGTCGGACTCCTACGCCCGCACCCGCGCCTGCCTCATCGACCCGGCCGCGGTGCTGCCCGCCCCGGCCGCCCCCGGCGACCCGAATTCGCCCGCCGGGAGCTGCGAGCCCGCGTTGGGCACGGCGACCGCCGAGAACGAGGTGCACACCAACCACTTCGTCGTCTCCGACGCGCGCGGCAACGTGGTGTCCTACACCAACACCATCGAGCAGGTCGGCGGCAGCGGCATCGTGGTGCCCGGCCGCGGGTTCCTGCTCAACAACGAGCTGACCGACTTCAACTTCACCCCGACCCAGGGCAGCGCCCCCGACCCGAACCTCGCCGCGCCGGGCAAGCGGCCGCGGTCGAGCATGTCGCCGACGATCGTGCTCAAGCACGGCAAGCCGTTCCTCGCACTCGGCTCGCCCGGCGGGTCGACGATCATCACCACGGTGCTGCAAATCCTGGTCAACCGGGTCGACTTCGGCATGACCCTGCCCGACGCGGTGTCCTCGCCGCGCGCTACCCAGCGCAACACCGCCGCGACAACGGCCGAACCCGCGTTCATCACCGGCGCCGACGGCCTGCGGGCACTCGGCCACACCTTCGCCGAACAGACGGAGATCGGCGCGGCGGCGACCCTGGAGTTCCTCGGCCACGGCAAGGTACTGGCCGTCGGCGAGCCCACCCGCCGAGGCGGCACGTCAGCCGCGGTGGTGTACCCGTCCCGGTAGCCCGACACTTGTCCACACCCACCCCACCCATCCACAGCTTTTCGCACCCACCCCCATCCCACCCGCACCACCGATAGACTGGAGCAGGGCAGACCCCCCGAGGTGGGCGGGGGTTTGCCCTGGTGGGGGCGGGTCGAAAGTCGATCACGCGGGCGCTCTTGTCGGTCATGTGATCGGTGGGTCGCATGATTGGGTGCTACCTGATCGGACGGCGCACCAGATGTTCCGGCGTCCGCGAAACACTCAGGTCGCGTCGTCGAGCAGGGCGTCGATCGCGGCCCGCTCGTCGGCGGGGAAGACCAGCACGCGGAGGCCGTCGCCGTCCTCGGCGGGCACCGTGGTGGCCCGCACGCCTGCCTGCCGAAGCCGCTCCTCGACGAACCGCGCCGCCGTGGCGCTCGGGACCTTGGCGACCTCGCGCAGCAGGCCGTAGTTCTTGGGCCGTTCGTCGGTGGCGAATCCCCAGCGCAGCACCAGACCGAGCCCGCCGATCACGAGCAGCGCCACCAGCAGCAGGTAGGGCGCGGGCAGGTCCATGCGCACATCATCCCCGCTCGCGCCCCGCTGGCTCTACGGCAGTGACACGTACGGCGCCAGGAACGCCCGCGCGGTCGGCGCGTCGAGCCGATAGACCACATTCGTCGCGTAGCACGGCACGTCGCCGGTGATCGTGGTCGCGACGAGCACGAGCGCGCCGCCGATCGTCGCGTAGTTCGGCCCGCCGGAGTCGCCGTAGCAGGCGCCGCCGTTGCCCTGCTGCGCGTGCATCGACAATCTGATCCACGTGTTGTTGAGCGCGTTGAAGCCCACCGGCGCCTTGAGCCGCACTCCGCCGCCCGGGTGCGTGTGGCCGCCGGGTCCGCGCCGCGCTTCTTGGGTGCCGTACCCGGCGACGGTGAACGCGGTCGCGTCGAGGCCCTGCGGACCGAGCTGGTCGAGCTGCCCCGCGGTCGGCAGGGTCGCCGGGGTGAACGACCATCTGGCGGCCATGGCCGCCGACGGAACCTGTACCACGGCGATGTCGTGAGAGTCCGCCCCGTTGCCCGGGTAGGCCGGGTCGGTGTGCGCGACGCCCTCGACGCCGACGGCCACGCCCACAGCGGCCGGGTCGCCCGGGTGCGCCGCGGCCGCGGCGTCCAGCGCGGACTGCACGTCCTGGTGCAGCGACACGTAGAAGCGGACGCCGTCGGGCCAGTCAGAGGTGCAGTGCGCCGCGGTGAGGAATGTGTCGCGGTCGACCATCGTCCCCGAGCACACCCAGTCGATCCGGTCCGGTGTGGTCGGGTCCGCGTCGTTGTCCCACTGGGCGACGAGCGCCCCGACCTCGGTGCGCTCGGGCGCCGGGGTGGCGTTGTAGGAGTTGATCGCGGATGCTGAGGTGGCCGCCGCTGCGGTGAGCGCCAGCGCCGCGACGGGGACGAGTAGTCGACTTAACCTGCGTTGAGGCACGAGTGTGCTCCTTTTCGGTGGGGTCGGGACAGTGAACCGTATGTCTGTGAGCAATGGCACGGGCCCGGATGTGTTACTGGCCAGTACCCTCGGCGCAAAGGACTGATTAACGGAGGTTAACCGGTGCCGTATCCCGCTGATCGCGATCGAGACCGGCCGTGGGTCATGCGCACCTACGCGGGCCATTCCTCCGCGAGCAAGTCCAACGAGCTCTACCGCAGGAACCTCGCCAAGGGCCAGACCGGCCTGTCGGTCGCCTTCGACCTGCCGACCCAGACCGGCTACGACCCCGACCACGAGCTCGCCAAGGGCGAGGTCGGCAAGGTCGGCGTTCCGGTCTGCCACCTCGGCGACATGCGCGCGCTGTTCGACCAGATCCCGCTCGGCGCGGCCAACACCTCGATGACGATCAACGCGACGGCGATGTGGCTGCTCTCGCTCTACGTGTCGGTGGCCCAGGAGCAGGCCGAGGCCGAGGGCACCGACTGGCACGAGGTCGTCGGCAGGCTCGCGGGCACCACGCAGAACGACATCATCAAGGAGTACCTGTCGCGGGGCACCTATGTGTTCCCGCCCGGGCCGAGCCTGCGGCTCATCACCGACATGGTGGCCTGGACCGTCGCCGCCGTGCCGAAGTGGAACCCGATCAACGTCTGCAGCTACCACCTGCAGGAGGTCGGCGCGACCCCCGTGCAGGAGGTGGCCTACTCGATGTGCACCGCCATCGCGGTGCTCGACGCGGTGCGCGACTCCGGGCAGGTGCCCGCCGACAAGTTCGGCGACGTCGTCGCGCGCATGTCGTTCTTCGTCAACGCGGGCGTGCGGTTCGTGGAGGAGATGTGCAAGATGCGCGCCTTCACCGAGCTGTGGGACGAGATCACCCGCGACCGCTACGGCATCGAGGACGCCACACAGCGCCGGTTCCGCTACGGCGTGCAGGTGAACTCGCTCGGCCTGACCGAGGCGCAGCCGGAGAACAACGTGCAGCGCATCGTGCTGGAGATGCTCGCCGTTTCCCTGTCGCGCAACGCCCGTGCCCGCGCCATCCAGCTCCCCGCGTGGAACGAGGCACTGGGCCTGCCCCGGCCGTGGGATCAGCAGTGGGCGCTGCGCATGCAGCAGGTGCTCGCCTACGAGACCGACCTGCTGGAGTACGAGGACATCTTCGACGGCTCGCCGGTCATCGCGGCCAAGGTCGCGGAGATCGTCTCGGGTGCCCGCGCGGAGATCGACCGCGTGCAGGCCATGGGCGGTGCCGTGGCGGCGGTGGAGAGCGGCTACATGAAGACCCAGATGGTCGGCTCGCTGGCCGAGCGGCGCAGGCGGATCGAGGCGGGCGAGGAGACCGTCGTCGGGGTCAACAAGTTCGGCACCACCGAGCCGAGCCCGTTGCAGGCCGAGGGCGCGAACGCGATCGAGACGATCGACCCGGTCGTCGAGCGGGAGGCTGTCGCGGCCATCGAGCAGTGGCGCGCCCACCGCGACGCCGGCGCGGTGGCCGACTCGCTTCGCGTGCTGCGCGACACCGCCAAGACCGACGCGAACCTCATGGACGCCACCCTCGCCTGCGCCCGCGCGGGCGTCACCACCGGCGAGTGGTCCGCCGCGCTGCGCGAGGTGTTCGGCGAGTACCGGGCCCCGACCGGCGTCTCCGGCGCGTCCGCGTCGGGCGAGGCGGGAGTCGAGCTCGCGGCGGTGCGCGAGCGGGTGAAGGCCACCGGCAAGGACCTGGGCGAGCGCCTGCGCATGCTGGTCGGCAAGCCGGGCCTCGACGGCCACTCCAACGGCGCCGAGCAGATCGCCGTGCGCGCCCGCGACACCGGTTTCGAGGTCGTCTACCAGGGGATTCGGCTCACCGCCGACCAGATCGTGGCCGCGGCGGTGCAGGAGGGCGTGCACGTCGTCGGCCTGTCGATCCTCTCCGGTTCCCACCTCGACGCGGTGCCCGCCGTGGTCGAGGGCCTGCGCGCGGCCGGGGCAGGGGACATCCCGGTGATCGTCGGCGGGATCATCCCGCCCGACGACGCCAAGGTGCTGGCCGCCCGCGGTGTGGCCCGGGTGTTCACCCCGAAGGATTACGAGATGACCCAGATCATGGACCAGATCGTCACCGTCATCCGCGAGGCGAACGACCTGGACTGAGCTCGGCCAGCGCGGCGGCGGTCGTGGTCACCTTGACGAAGCCGCCGCCGTGCAGGGTGGTCGCGGTCGCTCGGGTCAGCTCGTCGGCCGTCATCACCGTGCCGTCGGGCCCTTCGAGGTCGAAGGTGTAGGTCGCGTCGAGCGCGACCCGCACGTCGTAGCCGAGGCTGCCCGCGACGCGGGCGCTGGTCTCGACGCACATGTTGGTCTGGATGCCCGCCAGCACGAGCCGGTCGATGCCGCGCCGGGTCAGCCAGGCGTGCAGGTCGACCTCGCCGTGGAACGCGGAGCTGACGCTCTTGCCGAACAACAGGTCTGGCCGCGCGCCGTCCAGTTCCGGCTTGAACGCGTTGCCCGGCTTGCCGGGCACCAGGGGCGAGCCTTCCGTCACGGAGTCATGCCGGACCAGGACGATCGGTTGGCCCGCGTCCGCCCAGCCGTCGAGCAGGGCCCTGATGTTGGACTCGGCGTCGGGGTTGTTGCGCGGCCCCCAGTACGGGTCGTCCAGGCCGCGCTGGACGTCGATCATGAGCAGGGCCGTGGTCGTCATGCTCGCCAGCGAACCGCGCGTCGAGCTGATTGTCCACATCACCCCGATCCATCCACAGCTTTCGCGCCCCACCCGCACAGGCCCCTCGGCCGGTAGACTGGAGCAGGGCAGACCCCCCGAGGAGGGTGGGGGACTGTGTTGGGGGGGATCGTGTTGGGGAGATTGTGATTGGAAGGCGGGTGGATGTCCTTAGTGGACAGTCTGGTTAGGACTTCGGGGTGTTCGCCTCGGCCATGCGTTGCTGGAGGCGGGCGCGGACTTCCTCCGGGGTGTACGCCTGCCGTTTGCGTTCGGCGCGGGCTATGACGGCGCCGGTGGCGGCGACGCCGATGACGCCCGCCAGGCCGAGGAACTTCCAGACGCTCCGCATCGGGTCAGGGTAGCGGGCCCTAGGCTGGCCCGATGTCCGGCGACACGATCAGTCTCGACGAGGCCGTGGACCTCACCCGAACCGGCGACGTCTGGCTCTTTCGCGGGCGGACGGCGGCCGATCGGGCGATCCAGACGCTCACCAACAGTCCGATCAACCATGTGGGCATGTCCGTGGTGCTCGACGACCTGCCGCCGCTGATGTGGCATGCCGAACTGGGGCGTTCCTTGCCCGACCAGTGGACCGGCACCCACCAGCGCGGCGTGCAATTGCACGACCTGCGCGACGCGGTCGTGGTGTGGGCGACCAAGTACGGCCAGAAAGCCTGGCTGCGCCAACTGCGCACCCCGGTGTCGCGCGCGCAGGAGGACGCGGTCCTGCGCACGATCGCCCGACTCGACGGCACCCCGTTCCCGTCGACCGCGCGGCTGGCCGCCCGGTGGGCGCGCGGCCGGGTGCCGCGGACCCGCTGGCACAGGTCCGGTCCCGGCGGCGACCTGGAAAGCGCCTACTGCGCCGAAGTCGTCGCCGTCACCTACGAGGCGATGGGGCTGCTCCCCGGCGGGGTCCGGCCCAACTGGTACGACCCGGGCCGCTTCTGGAGCGGCGACGACCTCGACCTGCAGGACGGCGCCGGGCTCGGTGCGGAGATCACGGTCGCGATTCCGGGGACCTGACCGATCTCGCGGGAGCGGCGACAGGTCACCATCCCGGACCAACCGCGTACTTGACACACGTCACACTCTGCGTCAGATTCCTACCCGTCGGTAGGTCTGGTCTGGAGGTCGTCGTGGCCCTTCGTTCCCCTTGGCGTGTCGGCGCGATCGTGGTGGCGCTCGTCGCCGCGGTCGCGGTCGTGCCCGCCGCGCAAGCGCAGGCTCGCCCGCCGTTCTACGAGGTCCCCGCCGCCCTGCCGGATCGCAACGGCGACATCGTGCGCGCCGAGCCCGCCGTGTTCTACCTCGACCCGCTCAAGCTGATCAAGGTCGACGCGCTGGTCAACCGGGTCATGTACCGGTCGACCGACCGCGAGGGCACGGCGATCGGTGTGACCGGCACGGTGATCACCCCAAGACGCGCTGGCTGGGCGCCGGGGAGCGGCCGGTGATCGGGTACGCACCCGGCACCCAGGGACTGGGCGACGAGTGCGCGCCGTCGCGGCAGTTCGCGGCGGGTAGCGAGTACGAGGGCCTCTTCGTCGGAGGTCTGATCGCCCGCGGCTACGGCGTCGTCGTCACCGACTACCAGGGCTTGGGCACGCCCGGCACGCACACCTACGTCAACCGGATCGTGTCGGGCACCGCCGTGCTCGACGGCATCCGCGCGGCCCAGCGGCTCCCCGCGGCCGCGCTGCCCGACACCGGGCCCGTCGCGATCGCGGGCTACTCCCAGGGCGGCGGGGCGGCCGCGGCGGCCGCCGAACTCGCGCCGACCTACGCGCCGGAACTCAAGCTCAAGGGGGTCGCCGCGGGCGCGGTGCCCGCCGACCTCGGCGTGGTCGCGCGCAACCTCGACGGCAGCGCCTACGCCGCGTTCCTCGGCTACGCCGCCATCGGCCTGACCGAGGGCTACGGCATCGACACGGCACCGCTGCTCAACGACCGCGGTCGCCAGATCTTCGCCGACCTGGAGCGGTACTGCACCATCGAGGCCATCCTGCGGTTCCCGTTCGTCCGCACCGCCACCCTCACCGCCGACGGCAAGCCGCTCACCGACCTGCTGCGCGACAACCCCGTGTTCAGCCGCATCGTGGACGAGCAGCGCATCGGCAGGCTCAAGCCGACCGCCCCGATCCTCGTCTCGCACAGCCTGCTCGACGACGTGATCCCGTACTCCGTCGGCAAGCGGCTCGCGAGCGACTGGTGCGACCGCGGCGCGTCCGTGCGGTTCGCCCCCAACCTCGGCCCGACGCACGTCGGCGGCGCGGTGGCGTCGTTCCCCGGGGTGTTCCTCTGGCTGGAGGCCAGGTTCGCCGGCCTGCCCGCGACCTCGAACTGCTGGATGGTGTGACCCGCGCGCGCTACCGTCCACCCATGGCCGACTACGAGCACATCCAGGTCAAACGCGAGAACGGCACCGTTCGGATCACGATGGACCGAGCCGCGCGCCGCAACTCGCTCTCCGCGGACCACCTGGTCGAACTCCTCGACGCGTTCCGCGCGGCGGGCGAGACCGACGCGACGGGGATCGTGTTGGCGGGCGAGGGCCCGGTGTTCTCCGCCGGACACGACTTCGCCGACGTCGCCGCGCGCGACCACCTCGGCGTTCGCGCGCTGTTGCGGTTGTGCACGGACCTGATGCGCACCATTGAGTCCGTGCCCCAGGTCGTCGTCGCGCGGGTGCACGGCCTGGCCACGGCGGCGGGCTGCCAACTCGTCGCGTCGTGTGATCTCGCCGTCGCCGCCGAGTCGGCCGGATTCGCCCTCCCCGGCGGCAAAGGCGGCTGGTTCTGCCACACGCCCGCCGTCCCGGTGGCGCGCAACATCGGCCGCAAGCGTTTGATGGAGCTTGTCCTCACCGGCGACGTGATCGACGCGGCCACCGCCGAGCGGTGGGGTCTGGTCAACCGGGTCGTGCCCGACGCCGAACTCGACCACGCGGTGGACGACCTGCTGCACCGGGCCACCCGGGGGAGCGCGGCCAGCAAGGCACTAGGCAAGCAGACCGTCTACGCGCAGCTCGACCGGCCGGAGGCCGACGCGTACGCGATCGCCGTCGAGGTCATGGCGGCGGCCTCGCAGCTTCCTGGCGCGAAGGAGGGCATGGCCGCCTTCCTGGAGAAGCGCCACCCCGTGTGGCCCGACTAGGACGAACGCGGCAGCCTCAGTTCCGTGAGTCCGCCTGTTCCGTGCGCCGGTCCAACATCGTCCACAATGGACCGAATATGAACCAGGCCGCCGTGACCAGGCCGAGTTGCGGAATCCACCGTGACCACAGCACTTCCGTGCGCTCCGGTGTTCCGACTACAAAGGACAACAGGACCAGCACCGCCACCCCGATCGCGCACGCCAACACGCACCGGCCCCACTCGCGCCACTCGCGGCGCAGCCGCAGGGCGCCGTACTTGGGCAGCTTGACCGGCGCGGGCCCGCCCGCGAATCGGTGGGCCACCCGCAGATCCGCCCACCGGATCACGCTGGGTCCGAACGCGACGCTGAAGCCGAGATAGGCCGCGCCCAGCCCGTGCGCGGCGCTCGCCTCGCCGCCGCCGCGCAGATCGATCACGGCGGCGGCCAGCAGCAGCACGTCCAGCACCGGGGTGCCGATCAGCAGCACCGCGCCGACTCGGCGCCACCGCAGCGCGTACCTGGCGAGCAGTCCGGCCCCCAGCAGCACCCAGAAGCCCACCTCGCACACGCCGATGAGCGCGACCATCGGGTTCTCGGCGATGTAGTCGAAGAGTGTTCCCACGACACCAGCTTGCCGCGTCGCGCGGGCTTCGTCATCGGTGACCCAGGCCGTGGTGCTCGCAGGTGCGTTATTCGCTGTGCTCGTGCAGGAGCAGCAGGGTGTAGGCCGCGATCGACTGCGCGTCCACGATGTCGCCCGCGCGCACCCGCGCCTCGAACTCCCCGCGCGCGACCCACGCCGACCGCATGTCCTGCTCCTCCACCTCCCGGTTCGGCGGACCCTCGGTCAGGTCGGTGGCCAGGAAGACGTGCCCGCGCTGGCTCGACATCCCGGGCGCGCAGTCCAGTGAGCCGAGCCGGGTGATCGCGCCCGCGCGCAGCCCGGTTTCCTCCCGCAGCTCGCGGGCGGCCAGCTCGCCAGGGTCGAGGTCGGCCCGGTCGGGCGCGGTGCCCTGCGGGAACTCCCACCGCCGCGCGCCCAGCGGGTAGCGGAACTGCTCGACGAGCATCAGCCGCTCGCCGTCGAGGGGGATGACCAGCGCGTAGTCGGGTTTGTCCACGACGCCGTAGATGCCCGCGCTGCCGTCGTGGCGGCGGACGGCGTCCTCGCGGACGGTCATCCACGCGTTGGCGTAGACCTGTTCGGAGCCGAAGGATTCCACGCCCGTGATCCTGCCCGGCCATGCCGACGCACTCGCGGCGGGCTAACCTGCTCCGCGTGCGTCTTGTGATCGCTCGCTGCCAGGTCGACTACGCCGGACGGCTCACGGCCCACCTGCCGATGGCCAACCGCCTGCTCCTGGTCAAGGCCGACGGCTCCCTGTCAGTGCACTCCGACGACCGGGCGTACAAGCCGCTCAACTGGATGACCCCGCCGTGCTGGCTCACCGAGGAGCTGGGCACGTGGACCGTGCAGAACAAGGCGGGCGAGAAACTCGTCATCACCATCGAGGAGATCCTGCACGACGCCAAGCACGAACTCGGCGTCGAACCCGGCCTGGTCAAGGACGGTGTGGAGGCGCACCTGCAGGAACTCCTCGCCGAACACATCACCACCCTCGGCGCGGGCTGGACCCTGGTTCGCCGCGAGTACCCCACCGCCATCGGCCCGGTCGACATCCTCTGCCGCGACGCCGCGGGCACCTCCGTCGCCGTGGAGATCAAACGCCGCGGCGACATCGACGGCGTGGAGCAGTTGACGCGCTATCTCGAACTGCTCAACCGCGACTCGCTGCTGGCTCCGGTGCGGGGCATCTTCGCCGCGCAGATCATCAAGCCGCAGGCGCGCGTGCTGGCCGAGGACCGCGGCATCCGCTGCGTCTCCCTCGACTACGACACCTTGCGCGGCATCGAACCGGACGAGTTCCGGCTGTTCTGACCAGCGCCGGTATTCAGCGTGCCCGGTGCCGCTTGTACTTGTTCCACAACGGGTTCGCCCACGCGGCGTGCATTGCGGTCGCGGCCAGCAGGCGCAAGGTCGAGCCGGGGTCGAGGAACACCGACTGGCCGCCGAAGGAGAGCAGCCCGACCTGTCCGTCGTGGGTGGACTCGACGAACATCAGTGTCTCGCGGCCGTCCTTGTCGTGGCATCGGATGGTCACGCGGTTCGGCCTGCCGGGTGGGGTCACCGTCGCCTCCATGCTCTTCCTCGGTGCCGGTCACGAAGATCAACGAGCGTGGTCGGGGAAGGATTCGCGGACCATTCGACGGTTCGGTGCACGGGCGCCGGGCGAGGTGGTTACGGTTTGTCCCGTGAGGAGTTTCCCGCGGCGGTGGTCACTGCCGGTCCTGGCGTGCCTGGTGGCGGTCCTGGCAGGCTGCGGCGCGGACGTCGACCTCGCCAGGACGACCTACCAGCGCACCACCGTCCCCGCTGGGGCCGACCTCGGCGGGTCGAGCGGCCGCCCGCCCGCCCCCGGCGGTGAGGACGCGTTCAAGTCGCCGAAGCTGCGGCTGGTCAACCCGTGCGGGCTGCTCGACGACGACACGCTCGCGGCGTTCGGCGAGCCCGCGAACAGCAGACTGCGCGACTACGTCCTCTGCTCGAACTACATGAAGGACACCAAGGGCAAGGAACTCAACTTCACCCTCACCCTCGGCGACGTCGCCACCGGCCGCGACGCCGAGGGCGACCTCACCATCGGCGGCCTGCCCGCAGGCGAGTCCGAACTGGACGACAAGACCGCGTGCTTCGTCACCGCGATCACCGAGACCGACCCCACCCGGGGCATCACCGTGCAGGTCGGCGGCGGCGAGCCGGGCAACCTGTGCGACCCGGGGCGCAAGCTGCTGGAGGCCGTGGTCAACCGCATCCGGTCGGACCCGCCCGCGCTGGACCTGGCCAAGGGCTCGCTGGTCGACCTGGAACCGTGCACGATCCTCGACGACTCGGTGGTGGCCGCCGCGATCGGCGACTCGGCCTCGAAGCGGCCGACCGGCCTGCACGTGTGCAACTGGAACGCCAGCGGCGTCGCGCTGTCCCTCAGCTTCCGAATCGGCCCCAAGCCGGACGACCTGGCCGCGACCTCGAAGACCGAGCCGGTCGACCTCGGCAGCGGTGTGCTCGCCCAGCAGAAGTACGAGAGCACCTCCGGCGTGCGCTGCCGGGTCGAGTGGGCGCACGTGGCCTTCCCGGAGGACGCGGAGAAGGCCGAGGTCATCAGCCTCGACTTCAGCCGCTACACCCCGCAGCAGGGCGAGGACCCCTGCGGCAAGCTGCAGGCCGTGGCCAAGGCGCTCATCCCGAAGCTGCCCGCCAAGTAACCGCCCGGGAGGCCCGATGAGTCGAGTCGGACTGGTGATCGTCTCGCACAGTGCGCGGCTGGCCGAGGGGGTGGCCGAACTGGCCGCCGACGCGGCCCCCGACGTCACCGTGATAGCCGCGGGCGGGCTCGAAGGCGGCCTGGGTACCGACTTCGACGCCGTGTCGGCCGGGATCGGCCGCGCCGAGTCCGGCGCGGGCGTGGTGCTGCTCTACGACCTCGGCGAGGCCAAGCTGGTCGCCGAACTCGCCGTCGAGATGCTCGGCGACCCCGAGTCGGCGGTCGTGGTCGACGCGCCGCTGGTGGCGGGTGCGGTCGCGGCCGCCCTTGCCGCCCAGGGCGGTGCCGACCTCGACTGCGTCCTGTCCGCCGCCGCGTCGGCCGGTCTGTCTGATGTGGACGGTCCGGGGTAGCCGGAGTGCGCGCGGCGTGGCCGAAGCTGCTCGCGTGACCGGTCCAGTGGCGTAGTTCACCTGGCGTTGGCCTGCACGCGTGGCAGGATCAGCGGAAGATGTTACCGAGGGGTAGCGTCCGAGATACCGACCAAGGTGTTCGCGGAGGTAGCTGTGGCGCGTGAATTCTCCACTGTCGGCGTTGTCGGACTCGGCACGATGGGCGCGGGCATCGCCGAGGTGCTCGCCCGCAGCGGTGTGCGCGTGGTCGCCGTCGAACTCGACGACGCGGGGATCGATCGCGGCCGCGGCCACCTCGAACAGTCCACCGCGCGCGCCGTCGCCAAGGGCAAGCTCGACGAGCCCGCACGCGCCGAACTGCTCGACCGCATCACCTACACCACCGTGCTGGGCGACGTCGCCGACGCCGACCTGGTGGTCGAGGCGATCCCGGAGCAGTTCGAACTCAAGGCGCAGGTGTTCGGCGAACTGGACCGCATCGTCGGCCCGGACACCATTCTCGCCTCGAACACGTCCTCGCTGTCGGTCACCGAGATCAGTGTCCACACTGGACGCCCCGGCAAGGTCGTCGGCCTGCACTTCTTCAATCCGACGCCGGTGCTCAAGCTGGTCGAGGTCGTCCGCACCGTGGTCACCGAGCCGGATGTCGTCACCGAGGTGGTGGCGTTCACCCAGGCGCTGGGCAAGGTGCCGGTGGTGATCGGCGACCGCGCGGGCTTCATCGCCAACGCGCTGCTCTTCGGCTACCTCAACCACGCCGTGTCTATGTACGAGGCGCGCTACGCCACCCGCGAGGACCTCGACGCGGCCATGCGGTTCGGCTGCGGCTACCCGATGGGCCCGCTCGCGCTGCTCGACCTGATCGGGCTGGACACCGCGTACGAGATCCTGGAGACGATGTACGCGCAGTCGCGCAACCGGTTGCACGCGCCCGCGCCGATCCTCAAGCAGATGATCACCGCGGGCCTGCTCGGCCGCAAGACCGGCCGCGGCCTCTACACCTACGACGGTCCCGACTCACCCACGGTCGTCCCCGACGCCCACACTCCGACGGGCGCGGCGAGTGCCGATGTGTCCATTCGCGACATTCAGCGAGTCGGCGTCGTGGGCACCGGGACGATGGCCACCGGCATCGTGGAAGTGTTCGCCCGCAAGGGTTTCGACGTCGTCTTGCGTGCTCGCAGCCTGGACAAGGCGGACGCCGCGGTCGCGAAGGTGCGCAAGTCCCTCGATCGTCAGGTGGTCAAGGGTCGACTGTCCGAAGAGGACCGCGACCAGGTGCTGGCGCGGATCGCGACCGCCGTGGAGTTCGAGGAACTCGCCGACTGCGACCTGGTGATCGAGGCGGTCGCCGAGGAGTTGGCGATCAAGCAGGCCGTGTTCGGCGCGCTGGACGAGGTGCTCAAGCCGGGCGCGATCCTGGCCACCACAACGTCTTCGCTGCCGGTCATCGAGTGCGCCGTGGCCACGTCGCGGCCCTCCGATGTGGTCGGTCTGCACTTCTTCAACCCGGCGCCGGTGATGAAGCTCGTCGAGATCGTGGAGACCATCTCGACCGGGGCGGACGTCATCGCCACCGCGCACGCCATCTGCGCGAAGGTCGGCAAACACCCGGTGCACTGCGGCGACCGCGCGGGCTTCATCGTCAACGCGCTGCTGTTCCCCTACCTCAACGACGCCGTGAAGATGCTGGAAGCCCACTACGCCGAGGCCGACGACATCGACACGGCGATGAAGGTCGGCTGCGGCCTGCCGATGGGCCCGTTCGAACTGCTGGACGTCGTCGGGTTGGACGTGTCGCTGGCCATCGAACGCACCCTGTACAACGAATTCCGCGAGGCCGGATACGCCCCGGCGCCGCTACTGGAACATCTGGTCACCGCGGGCCGACTCGGCCGCAAGACCGGCAAGGGCTTCCGCGACTACAGCAGGTAGCCGCCGGTCAACATGTTCCGCCCAGGTGACACCGACGAATTTCCGCCGCCAGGTAGTACCTACAACCCCCACCCGTCCACTGGGGGATCGGCCCTGCGCCAGTCTATCGGTGGTGGGGGGTGTGGGGGAGGGGTGCGGAAATCTGTGGATGGATGTGGGGGGTGTGGACAGTCGTCAACCGCAGCAGCCGCCGCCGCAGCAGCCGCCTGCCTGGGGGGCGGCGGCCGTAGTCTTCGCGCCTGCCAGGCCGACCACGGAGAGCAGCTTCACCGTGTCGTCGTGGCCGTCCGGGCACGCCGCCGGATCGGCCGACGCGGTCATCGGGCGCTGCACGTCGAACGTGGAGCCGCACTCGCGGCAGCGGAACTCATAGGTGGGCACGGACCCATTGTGCCCGTGCCAGGGGGGCCGTGGATAGCGTGCTCACCTGTGCCCCGCCGCAACCGATCGAAGTCCGACCAGGCAGGCGCCGAACCGCGCCCCCTCGGCGCCGGACTGGCCGACCAGCGCCACGAATCCGGCCCCGACGGCGAGTGGCTCGTGCGCGGCATCCCGGGCGCCCAGGCGACGAAGGCGTACCGCTGCCCCGGCTGCGACCACGAGATCCCGGCAGGCAGGCCCCACCTGGTCGTCTGGCCTGCCGAGGACTACGGCACCGTCGAGGACCGCCGACACTGGCACCAGGGCTGCTGGTCGGCACGCGGCAGACGCGGGCCCAGTTCGCGTCGCTAGCGCCGGTAGAACCGGGCCCACGCTCCGTGGTAGTCGGCTTGGCGGAACTCGGTGAAGCCGAGTCGCTCGGCGACTCGGCAGGCGGGCTCGTTGTCGGCGTTGGTGATAATCCACACCGGGGTGTCCGGCAGCTCCGTCGCCGCCAACGCGATCGCCGCCGCGGCCATCTCCGACGCGTAGCCGCGACCCCAGGCGCTCGGGCGGAACCGGTAGTACAGGTTGAGGTGGCGGGTGCCATCGAACTCGCGGTGCTGGATGCCGCCGAAGCCGATCGTTTCGCCGGTCTCGGCGAGGTCGATCGCCCAGTAGCCGAAGCCGTGCGTACGCCAGTGGTCCATCCAGTCCGCGAGCAGGGCCGCCGATTCGGCGGCAGGCGCGGACCCGCCGGGACGGTATCGGTTGGTCTTCGGGTCGCCGTGGATGTCGATCATGGCGGCGCTGCTGTCCGCCGTCGGCGCGCGCATGATCAGCCGTTCGGTGCGGAGTTCACCCATGGCGCAGGCTGACCTTCACTCGTCGGCCAGCGCCATGCTGACCCGGCGCGGAGCGGGCCCGAGCCGCTCCGCCAACACCGCCATCAGCCGGCGAAGCAGCGCGTCGAGGGAGTCCAGTTCGGCGGGGTCGAGCTGATCGAAGATCGCGCGCTCCTGCGTGGCCTGCTCGGCCACGATTCGCGCGAACAGATCGTGCCCCGCCTCGGTCAGCTCGGCGGCCAGTACCCGACGGTCCTTCGGATCGGCCACTCGGCGCAGCATTCCCCGCCGCTCCAGGCGGTCCAGCCTGCCCGTGATGCTCGTCGGCGGTGCCTGCGTCCCGGCCGCGAGCTGCGAAGGCCGCAGCCGGTGCGGCGGGCCGACCCAGAACAACCGGGCCAGGATCTCGTAGTCGGTGAGCTGTAGCTCGTGCGGCGCGGACAGCCGGACGGCCAACTGTTCGAGGTACTTGGCGCTGATCATGAGCCGGTCCACGATCCGCTCCACTCTGGGGTCGATCTCGGGCACCTGCCGCGTCCAGGCGAGCACCAGCTCGTCCGTGTCATCGGGCCTCGCCTTGGGCACGTCCACCTCCGCATTGCTTCGAGTTCGGATAATACCTTGTCGAAGTTCTTGCTGCGAACTCGGATTGTCCGTTACCGTACTAATTCGCCGCCCCGGTGGACACCCCGCATCCCCAGGAGGAACGTCGATGACGACTGCCTTGACGAGTCGAGTTCGGGCCGTGTTGGCCATGGTCGTGTGCGCAACGGTGGGCGTGGTCGGGTTGGCCGGACCGGCGCAGGCCGCCGGGCCGATCACCGTGCACGTGGCCCACACCGAGGGCCAGCCCCTCATGGTCCGGTCCGGGCCAGGTACCGGATACGGGATCATCGGCCAGCTCGGGTACGACGACTACGTCCAGATCACCTGCCAGAAGTCCGGCGAGACCATCCATGGAAACGCCTACTGGGACTACATCCCGGCCTACGGCGGGTACGCGTCCGACCACTACCTCTACACCTCGCTTGGCAACGGCCGACTGACGAGCCTGCCGCTGTGTGGCACGAGCACCGGCGTGCGCGACCGGATCGTGAGCCTCGCCAGGGGCGAGGTCGGCGGCACCGACAAGAGCAGGTACGGCTCGCCGTGGAACCACGAGTGGTGCCAGTACTTCGTCAACTGGGTGTGGCGGCAGGCGGGCGTGCCGGGAATGAACGCCAGCGGTTTCACCGGAGACCTCTACTGGTGGGGCAGGGATCGCGGCCTCACCCGCGACGGCCGCTCCGGGATCAGGCCGGGTGACGCCGTGCTGTTCGGCACCGGTCCCGCCAACCCGAGCACGAGCATGCACGTCGGCATCGTCGTGACGGTCCACGCCGACGGCCGGATCACCACCGTCGACGGCAACTACTGGCGGAACGGCGTGTCCCAGGTCGCCACGGTCGGCCCGTTCCACCCCGGATCGCCGAACGGCATGGAGCCCGGTCCGGTGTACGCCGTCGTCTCGCCGCCTGGCGCTTGAGTGTCCTGGCCGGGCGGCACGGGTCGCCCGGCCCGCACCATCGACTCGACGAGGAGCCGTTGTGCCTGACCTGTCCCGATCGATCCGCGGTGCCACACTGGCCTTCCTGGTGCTCATCACCCTGGTGATGGCGCCTGCCACGAGCCAGGCGGCCCTTGCCAGTCCCGCCCGAGGTACCACGATCAGCGCCACCGACGCGGTCCATCTCCGCGCCGGTCCGTCCACTTCGGACACTATCATGACCACGGCCGCGGCGGGCAGTACCGCGACGGTGCTGAACTCCGCTCCCAGCAACGGTTTCTACCGCGTCGGCTACCAGGGCCTGGTCGGCTGGACGCACGGCGACTACTGGAACACGGTGCCCGGCCTGGTGGTCAACGGACGGCGGCTCTCGGCCAACGAGGAGTCGGCGGTGCGCTGGATCGCCGCCAACACCATGCCGCGGGTGCAGGGCACGGTGAGCGAACGGCTGACCATGGTGTCCCGGGTCAGTTGGTGGTCGCTGAAGGAGGGGGTGCTCGGCCGGGCCAACCCGCACTCGTTCTCCAACTGCGGCGACTACGACTGGGGCCCGCTGACCTACTGCGCCGCACCGCACTGGCAGGTCGGGCTGGGCGGGTCCCAGGTGGCGAACTTCCCGACGCTCGCCACGAGCGAGGCGGCCGCGGTGCGGCTCTACCCAGGCTCGACCGTCCGCGACGTGCTCGCGCACACCGCCACCTACGCCGGCTACCCGGCGGGGACCACGGGCCACAACCAGATCGTGAACTCCGGCGGGACGTTCAGGATCTCGTGGCTGCTCCGCAACCACGGCGTCGGATTCACCCTCAACGCGGCCCTGGTCGCCGACGAGTGCGTCAGCCGTGCCATGTACTGGTGCTACGGCACCGGCTGGGCCGAAAGCGCCGCCTACGCCCCCACGCGGGCGGCCGCCCTGCGCGCGATCGGGGAGCTGCGCTCGATCCTCTACGCGATCGCGTCGTAGGCGGCGGGTCGGCACCGACTGGTGTCGCCCGACAGAATGGCGGGGTGCACTACACCGATACCGGCTCCGGCACCCCGCTCATCCTGCTGCACGGCTTCCCGCTCGACTCGCGCATGTGGGACGGGGCGCGCACCGGCCTGGTAGATCACGTCCGCCTCATCACCCCCGACCAGCGCGGCTTCGGTCGCACGCCGCTCGGCGACGACGCGCCGTCGCTGGAGACGGTCGCCCGCGACGTCGTCGGTCTGCTGGACGAGCTCGGCCTGGAACGCGTGCTGCTCGGCGGCTGCTCGATGGGCGGCTACGTCGCCATGGCCTTGTTGCGGGCGGCGCCCGAGCGGGTGAGCGGACTGCTCCTGATCGACACCAAGGCCGTCGCCGACACGGACGAGGCTCGCGCCAACCGGCACGCGGTCGCCGAGCGGGCCGAGCGCGACGGGGTGGCGCCCTGGCTGGCGGACGCGATGCTGCCCGTGCTGGTCACCGACCCCGCACGGGGTGGCGCGGCCGTGCGGGAGCTCATGGAGGCCCAGGACGGCGCGTCGGTCGCGTGGGCGTCGCGGGCGATGGCGGCTCGGCTCGACTCGCGGGAAACGTTGCGGGCGTTGGAGTTGGACGCGCTCGTCGTGCACGGCGAGCTGGACGGGCTCATGCCGGTGGCCCTCGCCGAGGAGCTGGCGGAGCTGACGGCGGGCGAGTTGCGGGTGCTGCCCGGCACCGGCCACCTGCCGCCGATGGAGACCCCGGACGCCTTCCTGGCCGCCGTCACCCCCTGGCTCGCCGCACGCTGACGCTCGGCGCCCGGTGACCCGTCAGCCCCGGCGTCCGCGCCGTCGGCGACCCGGGTCCGGGGTGAGCGCGATGCTTGGCATCCCCTCCGGCTCCTGGTTCTCCTGACCCAGCCCCAGCAGCTCGGCCGCGCGCTGGTGCACCGAGTCGACCAGGCTGGGCGCCTCGGCCCCGGCCCGCCGAAGCACCGACGGGCGCAGTCGGTGATAGCCGCGCACCGACACCGGCCTGCGGTGGCGAATGACGAACTCGTCGGAGTCCGCCAACATGATGGCCAGCTCCCGGTCGATCAGCACGGTGCCGGGCCGCGCCACCGACGTCAGCCTGCTCGCGATGTTCACCACCGACCCGTAGATGTCGCCGAAGCGGCTGAGCACCCGGCCGTAGGCCAGGCCCGCCCGCAGGTCGGGCAGCTCGGTGTCGGCGCGGGCGCGGTCCAGCAGCAGCAGCGCGATCCGGGCGCCGTCCCGCGGCGAGTCGGCGACGAACAGGACCTCGTCGCCGAGCATCTTGACGATGCGGCCGTGGTTCTCGGCGACCACCTCGGCGGTCATCATGTCGAACCGGTCGACCACGGTGACCAGTTCGTCCTCAGTGGACCGCCGGGTCAGCGATGTGAACCCGACCATGTCGGCGAACCCCACCACCTCGCTGCGCGACTCCAGATCCTCCCCGGGCGCGGCGAGCGCGCGGCCGGCGAACGCGGCGAGGTGCCTGCGCCAGGCGTAGTTCTGCATCCGCTCCAGGTCCGGGACCAGCCGCTCGACGAAGCGGCCGAGTTGGCGTTCGTCGGCGAACAGTTCCGGGTTCGCGGCGAGCACGTCGCGCAGGACGTGGACCTGCCACTCGGCGAGCCGGGAGAGGTGCTGGCCCAGCATGCGGGCGGACGCGGTGGCCAGCTCGGGCTCCATGATGCCCGCGCGCATCAGCTCGTCGGTCATCCGCAGCGCTTCGGCGTCGCTGTCGGTGAACACCACGGCGTCGTCGCCGACAGTGGCGAACCCGAGCGCGCGCCACAGCGCCGTCGCGCGCTCGATCGGCACCCCGGCCTTCGCGCACACCTGGTCGCGGGTGTACTTGCGGGCGCCGCCGAGCAGCACCGCCTCGACCCGCTGTTGCGCCGCCCGCGACGACTCCGCCGGACTCCCGGTCACGTCAGGTCGTGTGCACGATGAGGACGTCGACGCCCGCCTTGCGGGCCGCCTCGGCCGGGACCGACCCGAGGATGCGCCCGGCCAGCGTGTTGAGCCCCCGGTTGCCGACCACCAGCAGGTCGGCGCCGCGCTCGGCGACGACGCGGGCCAGCGTGGGTACCGGGTCGCCGTCGACCACCACGGTGTCGATCTTCACCGCGCCCGCCCGGCGGGCCCGCTCGGCGGCGGCGCGCACGGACTCCTCGGCCGGGTTCGAGCCCACCACCTGGTAGGCCACGTCCGCGCCGAGGGTGTCCTGGGCCCGCTCGACGTCGCGGCCGCCCACCGGCTGGAACGCGCAGGCGATGACCAGCGTGGCGCCCGTGTCCGCCGCGATCGCCGCCGCGCGGTCGACCGCGCGGTACGAGGAGTCCGAGCCGTCGGTGCCGACGACCACGGTCTGATAGGCGGCCATGTCCCGTGTCCTCCCGGTTAGCTACTTGTCGGTAAACCTAACCAGGACAACGACCGACTCGGCCACCCGACGCGCGGGGCGGCAGAATGTGGCGGCATGGACGCGACGGAGATGCTGGCGGTCGCCATCGGGGAGGCGCGGGCCGGGCTGGCCGAGGGCGGCATCCCGATCGGCGCGGCGCTGTTCGGACCGGACGGTGAGCTGTGGGGCAGCGGCCACAACCGGCGCGTCCAGGACGGCGACCCGTCGGTGCACGGCGAGACGGCGGCGTTCAAGGCCGCGGGCAGGCGCCGGTCCTATCGCGGTACGACAATGGTCACCACGCTGTCGCCGTGCTGGTATTGCAGCGGCCTGGTCCGCCAGTTCGGCATCACGGCGGTGCTCATCGGCGAATCCCGCACATTCGCCGGCGGCCACGACTGGCTCGCCGCGCACGGGGTCGCGATCACCCTGCTCGACGACCCCGAATGCGTGGGCATGATGACCGACTTCATCGCCGCCCGGCCGGACCTGTGGTTCGAGGACATCGGCGACGACGGCGGGTCCTGACCACCGGGTCAGCGGCGGCCTGGCTGGGCTTCCGCGGGCTTGCGAGCGGCTTCCTTGGTCTCCGCGGCGGTCGGCCGGGTGAGCCGGTCGGTGCTGGCGCCGTCCTTCTTGACCGGCCGCGGCTCCGGCGTGGGCGCGGGCTTGTCGGCCCGCGCGGTGTCGGCCTCGGCGTCCTCCCAGTGCTCCTTCGGCGGCCCGGGGGGCGCCACCGGGAGCATCGTCCGGGTCGGCGAGTTGTCGGCGGGGGTGCCATCGATGGTCTTGGGCGTGCGTTCCTCGGGCAGCGGGTCGAGGATCGGCGCCGCGTCGGCGAGCTGGACGTGCGCGTCGGCGATGAGGTCGCGGGCCGAGTGGAGTTGGTCGGCGACCCTGGCCCGCAACTGCCGCAGCGCGGCGACCCGCTGCGCGGCGTGCGTGATCCGCCGGTTCGCCTCCTCTGTGGCCTCCCGCACCCGGCGGTGGGCCTCGGCGGTGGCCTCCTGCAGCCGAGCCGTCGACTCGGTGATGGCGTCGTGGCGCCTGCGGTTGGCCTCCTCGGTAGCCTCCCGGACCCGGCGCTCGGCCTCGGCCTTGCTGGTGGCCTCCTGCTCGGCCAGCGCGCGCATCGACTCCGTGCGGCGCGAGGCCATGGCGATCTCGAAGTCCTCCTCGACCTGGGCGCGGCGCGCCTCGGACGCCGCCTCCAGCCGGGCCGCCGCCGCCTTGGCCGTGCCCACGGTCCGCTCGGCGTCGGCGCGCGCCTTCTCCAGCACGCCGCGGTGCTCGGCCGCCATGTCGGTCCGACGCTGGTCGAGCTCGGCGAGCTGGCTGTCGTAGCGCTCCTTGAGCACGGCGGCGTCGGCCTCGGCCTTGGACCGGATGTGCCCGGCCTCGACCTGGGCGCGCGCCGTGGTGTCGCCCGCCTCTTCCTGGGCCAGGCGCAGCATCCGCTGCAGGCGCTCGCTCAGGCCTTCCAGCGTCGTCGGCGGCAGCGACAGCCGCTCGACCTGGCCGCGCAGGTCGTCGATCTCGGAGCGGTTGGACTCAAGCTGCTTGGCGAGCTCGGCCGCCTGCGACACCGCCGCGTTGCGGTCGGCCTGCATCACGTGCAGTTCAGCCTCAAGCCGTTCCAGGCATTCGTCCACCTGCACGCGGCTGTAGCCGCGCTTGGCGATGTCGAAACCGGGACCCAACGGCACAAGATCGCGTTCTTCGCCCAAGCCCATGGGGTCACGCTACCTGTCTGGGTTAAGCCACTCACCACAAGTAGCGAATTTCGGCGAAACCACCCGGTCAGACTCCACGAAAGCGGTTGATCGCGTCGAGGTGCTTCGCGCGCAGTTCCGTGTCGCGCACACCGAGTCCCTCTTCGGGGGCCAGGCACAGCACGCCGACTTTGCCCTGGTGGGCGTTGCGGTGCACGTCCAGCGCCGCCTGACCGGTGTCGGCCAGCCCGTAGGTCTTGGACAGCGTCGGGTGGACCAGCCCCTTGGCGATCAGCCGGTTCGCCTCCCACGATTCGCGGTAGTTCGCGAAGTGCGAACCGATGATCCGCTTGAGATTCATCCACAGGTACCGGTTGTCGTACTGGTGCAGAAAGCCCGAGGTCGACGCGCAGGTGACGATGGTGCCGCCGCGCCGCGCGACGTAGACCGACGCGCCGAAGGTCTCCCGGCCGGGGTGCTCGAAGACGATGTCCGGGTCCTCGCCGCCGGTCAGCTCGCGGATCTTCGCGCCGAACCGCTGCCACTCACGCGGGTCCTGGGTGTGCTCGTCCTTCCAGAACCGGTAGTCCTCGGCATTGCGGTCGATGATCAGCTCCGCGCCCATCCGCCTGCACAGCTCGGCCTTCTCCGGGCTGGACACCACGCACACCGGGATCGCGCCGCCGTTGAGCGCGAACTGCGTCGCATAGGAGCCGAGCCCGCCGGAGGCGCCCCAGATCAGCACCACGTCGCCCTGCTTCATGTCCGCGCCGTTGCGCGAGACGAGCTGACGGTAGGCGGTGGAGTTGACCAGGCCGGGGGAGGCGGCCTCCTCCCAGGTGAGGTGCGTGGGCTTGGGCATGAGCTGGTTGGACTTCACCAGCGCGATCTCGGCCAAGCCGCCGAAGTTGGTCTCGAAGCCCCAGATGCGCTGCTCTTCGTCCATCATCGTGTCGTTGTGCCCGTCGGGGCCTTCGAGTTCGACACTGAGACAGTGCGCGACGACCTCGTCGCCCGGCTTCCAGTTGTTCACCCCCGGCCCGGTGCGCAGCACGACACCGGACAGGTCGGAGCCGACCACGTGGTAGGGCAGGTCGTGCTTCTTGGTCAGCGGGGACACGCGGCCGTAGCGCTGCAGGAACTTGAAGGTCGAGACCGGCTCGAAGATCGAGGTCCACACCGTGTTGTAGTTGATGGCGCTGGCCATCACCGCGACGAGCGCCTCACCCGGGCCCAGCTCCGGGGTGGCCACCTCGTCCAGGTGCAGTGACTTGCGGGGGTCCTTGTCCCGCGGCTCCATGCCGCTGAACATCTCGACCTCGTCGGCGTGCACCGTGACCCCGCGGTAGGACTCGGGGACCTCGATCGTGCCGAGGGCGGCCAGTTCGCCAGCCTGGATGGCGTCGAGGATCTTCTGCACGGACGACCTCCCGGAATCGCCTGGACCTGCGCGTCCAGCTTGGGGCGACGCTACTTACGGGTAGCGATTCAGTGCCAGTGATGTGAGGGATGGCACCCGCGGGTTAACCCGAGTGGGTGTCGGCGGCGGGCTCGACCAGTTCGACGAGCACGCCGCCGACGTCCTTGGGGTGTACGAAATTGATCCGGCTGTTCGCCGTGCCGCGCTGGGGCTTGTCGTAGAGCACGCGCATTCCCTTGGCGCGCAAGGCATCCGCGGCAGCCTCCACATCGGTCACCCGGTAGGCGAGCTGTTGCAGCCCGGCGCCGCGGCGGCCGATGAACTTCGCGATGATCGAGTCCTCGCTCAGCGGCGCGAGGAGCTGCACGGCCGGGCCGGTGGTGTCGCCGGGGGCGCGGAGCATGGCCTCGCGGACGCCCTGCGCCTCGTTCGTCTCCTGGTGCACCGCTTCCAGACCGAAGTGCTCACGGTAGAACGCGATCGCCTCGTCCATGTCGGGAACGGCGACACCGACATGGTCTATAGCCACCACGAGTGGCTTGAGGGCATCGTTCATACGTGAACGATACGCCTGGCTTACCCGCCGGTAACCGCATGTTGTGCGGCTACTCACACAGTCGGTCAGCACGCGGGTCGCGCGCGAGTATGGTCCGGGTTAACGCACGTTCGCACTTGTGAGGAGACCGCAGTGGCCGGAACCGTCATCGTCGCCGGGGCGCGCACCCCGATCGGTCGTCTGCTCGGCTCGCTCAAGGACTTCACCGGTGCGCAGCTCGGCGGGATCGCCATCAAGGCGGCCCTGGAGAAAGCGGGCGTCGCGCCCGAGCAGGTGCAGTACACGATCATGGGCCAGGTGCTGACCGCGGGCGCGGGCCAGATCCCGGCGCGGCAGGCGGCGGTCGCCGCGGGCATCCCGATGGACGTTCCCGCGCTCACCATCAACAAGGTGTGCCTCTCCGGCATCGACGCGATCGCGCTGGCCGACCAGCTCATCCGCGCGGGCGAGTTCGACATCGTGGTGGCGGGCGGCCAGGAGTCGATGAGCCAGGCGCCGCACCTGCTGCCGAAGTCGCGCACCGGCTTCAAGTACGGCGACGTGACCCTGCAGGACCACATGGCCTTCGACGGCCTGTTCTGCGCCTTCGACCAGGTCGCCATGGGCGCGTCGACCGAGACGCACAACGCCCGCTACGGCCTGACCCGCGCCGAGCAGGACGCCTTCTCCGCCGCCTCGCACCAGAAGGCCGCCAAGGCGCTCGCGAACGGCGTGTTCGCCGACGAGATCGCCCCGGTGAGCATCTGGCAGCGCAAGGGCGACCCGATCGTGTTCAACACCGACGAGGGCGTGCGCGCCGACACCACCGCGGACGGGCTCGGCAAGCTGCGCCCGGCGTTCGCCTCCGACGGCACGATCACCGCGGGCACCGCGTCGCAGATCTCCGACGGCGCCGCGGCGGTGGTCGTGATGAGCAAGGCCAAAGCGCGGGAGCTGGGCCTGAGCTGGCTCGCCGAGATCGGCGCGCACGGCGTCGTCGCGGGCCCCGACGCGAGCCTGCACGAGCAGCCGTCGAACGCGATCAAGGCCGCGCTGGCCAAGCAGCGGCTCCAGGCGGGCGACCTCGACCTGGTCGAGATCAACGAGGCGTTCGCCGCGGTCGGCATCGTCTCCACCCGCGAACTCGGCATCAGCGCGGACATCGTCAACGTCAACGGCGGCGCGATCGCGCTGGGCCACCCGATCGGCGCCTCCGGTGCCCGCCTGGTGGTGCACCTGGCCTACGAGCTCAAGCGCCGCGGCGGCGGTGTCGGCGCGGCCGCGCTGTGCGGCGGCGGCGGCCAGGGCGACGCCCTGATCATCACCGTGCCCAAGGACTGAGCTTGGCCCGGCAGGCCGAGGTGGCCGATCTGGTCGACCGCGCGCGGCAGCGGCAGCCCCCCCCCGTACCCCGGCACCAAACACGGGGCGAGGGCGCGCGCCCCCCCC
>NZ_JBQTHF010000064.1:0-2509 GCF_052390155.1 Actinokineospora sp.
CTGGCATCAATCCATCTCAAAGGAACCCACAAAGGGTTCAATATTCAAGCTCTACTGGCTTAAATCGGCACACTGTTGAGTTCTCAAACAACACACGCACACCCGAATCAACCACTCACACGAGCGAACTCAACGGAGGCTGGTATTGCGTCAAGTCTGTTTTGTCGACCTGGCCCGTTCCGGCTGTTTCACCGGCTCGTGCCGCGCTGACTTGGAGAAAGTTACACGCCCGCCAACGGCGGGATCAAATCGGGGGTGCTTTTCGCTGTGGACAACCTCGACAGGGTGTCTACTTCCGTTGCGCGCCAAGGGTTCTCGTGAGACCGCGCCGAGCCTGGCCGCGGCAGCCCGAGTCAGCGCGCCATCAGCGCCGCACCCTCGGCCGCGCGACTGTTTTCGCTGATCAACAACCCGGCGGCGGGCCGGAGCGGGCCGTTAGGTCCTGAGTGGACACTGCGTGCGCCGTCCCCTGTGATCGCGGTCACTTTCCGACTGAGTTGGCCTAGCCTGCCGGTACTCCTGGCTACCGGGCGCCACCCGAACGGCCGTTTTCCGTCTCGCGGCGACGCTTCTACGTTGAACGGTGGCGGAGTTCGACGTCGTCGCCGTCCCTTCGGCTGAGACCCGCCCGGCATCCACCGGGTTCGGCCCTGCCCACCGGCAGGCCGCTCATCTGAGGAGTTGATCCATGCTTCGACGAACACTCGCGTTGGTCGTGACCAACGTGGCGCTCGGCGCGACCCTGGTCGTGGGCGCGGCCCTGCCCGCGGCAGCGGCGCCCGCGGCCATCGCGCCCGCGGCGGTCACCACCCTCACCTACGACGACAGCGCGGCGGCCGAGTTCAAGACCGCGGTCGCCCAGGGTGTGGCCATCTGGAACAGCAGTGTGACCAACGTGCGCATCGTGAAGGCGACCGCCGGGCAGCGCGTCAACATCCGGGTCATCGCCGACAACGGGTGGCCGCGCGCGACCCTCGGCCCGGTTCGGGCCACCGGCAGCGGCACGGTGTGGATGGGCCGCCTGGCGGTCAGCCAGGGCTACAACGTGGTTCGGATCGCCGCGCACGAATTCGGCCACTCACTCGGCTTGCCGGACCGGCGCACCGGGCTCTGCTCGGACCTGATGTCGGGCAGCTCGGCGCCCGTGAGCTGCGCCAACGCCAACCCGAGCGCGGCAGAGCGGTCACGGGTGCAGAGCAACTACGCGGGCTTCGCGGTGACCAGGACACAGGTCACCGGCCGCCCGGTCGTGATCATGGACGCCGCGTAGCGCACTGACGCGGCGGCCGTGCCCCGGCGATCCCGGGCGCACGGCCGCCGCCGAAGTTTCCCCGATCCGGTGAACCGGTCCGACCGACCGTCCGTGTGCAGTGCATCCCGCCGACCAGAGCGGGAGACCCCACGGATCACCGGAGCCCCCCATGCACCGCACCCGCGTCACCACCCTCGTCCTGTCCGCTGTCGCGCTGTCCGCCGTCCTCGCGGGCTGCGGACGGCTCCAGGCCGTCGACGGCACCGCGTCGCCCGCCGTGCAGCCGGGCGCCGAGGCCATCCAGCCCGCCGCCGCGGCCGTCACCGCCGCGATACGCACCGCGCAGGCGGACGAGCTCGGTCCGATCGTGACCGACGGCGAAGGCAAGACCTTCTACCGGTTCGACAAGGACACCGCGAAACCACCCACGACCACCTGCGTCGGCGAATGCGCCACCGCGTGGCCCCCGGTGCTGGTCGATGACCCGGCCGGGCTGGACGTCGCCGGTTTCGACCGCGCGCTGCTCGGGACGGTGGAGCGCGCTGACGGCGCCCGCCAGCTCACCATCGCGGGCTGGCCCGCGTACCGCTACGCCAAGGACGCCGCCGCGGGCGAGGTCAAGGGCCAGGGCGCGGGCGGCAAGTGGTTCGCGTTCACCGCCGAGGGCAAGAAGGCGGGCTCCCCGGGCGGCCCGGCCGTCGCGCTGGCGGTGATGAAGGTCGGCACGCTCGGCCCGATCGTGACCGACCGCGAGGGCATGACCCTGTACCGGTTCGACAGGGACACCGCCAAGCCGCCCGCGTCGAACTGCGCGGGCGACTGCGCCGTGAAGTGGCCGCCGGTGCTGGTACCCGCGGGCACCGAGGTCGCCGTCGACGGGCTGGACAGGGCTGCCGTGGGAACCGTGGCGCGCCCGGACGGCAACCGCCAGGTGACCATCGGCGGCTGGCCGGTGTACCGGTTCGCAGGCGACAAGGTCCCGTGCGACACCTTCGGCCAGGGCGCGGGCGGCACGTGGTTCGCGGTGACCGCGACCGGCGGCAAGGCAGGCGGCTGAATCCGCTGGGACTGTCCACATGGGCCGAGTCCAACCAACCACAACAGACCTTGTCGGTCTGACCAGGGTGGGTGGGCGCCAGGAACTGGCGAAGCGGGCGATGTGCATTGTGGACCTCGCCCGCGTTCGCGCTACTGCGTGGACCCCAGCGGGAGCACGTCGTACTTGGCGGCGGTGGTGCCGTGCAGTTTGGTCACGTC